>JBPCQU010000144.1:0-22668 GCA_050997795.1 Solirubrobacteraceae bacterium
TGGAACGGTCGGGGATCGAGCTCGTCCACAACGGCGCCGGCGCGAACATGGCGGGAGGCGTGGCCTCGACGCTGCTGGAGGCAGCGCGCCCCGGCGGGAAGATCGACGGCGAGCTGGGCCTGTTCGAAGTGGACGAGTTCTGGCTCGACCGGGTGGGTCCTCAGCTGCACCCCCGCGCGATGCTGCTCGGCAACCTGTTTCGCGACCAGCTCGACCGCTACGGGGAACTGGAGACGATCGCCAACCGCTGGGCGGCGCTCGTGCGATCGCTGGGGACCACACGGCTGGCGCTCAACGCGGATGACCCGCTGATCGCCGACCTCGGCCGCGACCGCCCCGGGGTCACCTACTTCGGAGTGCAGGACAGCTCGATCGCGCTGGCGGAGATGCAGCACGCGTCTGACTCCAAGCACTGCCGGCGCTGTGGGGCGGCCTACGCCTACGAGGTCGTCTACCTCGGACACCTGGGACGCTACAGCTGTCCTGTCTGCGGCCGGCGCCGGCCGGAGCCCGACGTTGCCGCCGAGCGGATCGAGCTGCTCGGCACGCGTGGTGCGCGCTTTGACCTTCGCACGGCCGCCGGCACCGCCGCCGTATCGCTGCCGCTGCCCGGCCTGTACAACGTCTACAACGCTCTCGGGGCGGCGACCCTCTGCCTGGAGTTAGGCGTGCCGCTCGGTCAGATCGTCGCCGGACTCGAGTCCGTCAGCGCGGCATTCGGTCGTGCCGAGCGGATCGGACTGGCGGGCAAGGAGCTCGCGATCCTGCTGATCAAGAATCCGGCCGGGTGCAACGAGGTCCTGCGTACGCTGGCGCTCGAGCCGGGCGAGCTGGACCTGCTCGGGATTCTCAACGACCGGATCGCCGACGGCAGGGATGTGTCGTGGATCTGGGACGCCGACTTCGAGCTGCTCGCGCCCCGGGCGCGACACGTCACCTGCGCCGGGACCCGGGGCGCTGAGCTCGCGCTGAGGCTCAAATACGCGGGCGTGGCTGCCGACCGTCTGTCTGTCGCCGGGAGCCTGCCGGTCGCGCTCGACGAGGCGCTCGCGTCGGCGCAGAGCCCCGTCCTTTACGCGCTCCCCACCTACACGGCGCTGCTCGAGCTCCGAGACGAGCTCTCGCGCCGGGGCCACGTGGGGCAGTTCTGGGCCCGCGGGGAGGCGTCGCGGCGGTGAGCGTGATATGGCACGACCTCGAGTGCGGCGGTTACTCGAAAGACCTGGCGTTCTGGCGGGCGCTGGCCGAGGAGCACGGGGGTCCGGTGCTCGACGTCGGAGCCGGGACCGGCCGGGTGGCGCTCGAGCTCGCGCGCGCGCGATTCGCCGTGACCGCACTGGACCTCGACGACGAGCTGCTGGCCGAGCTCCGCGCTCGGGCCGGGAGCCTCGACGTCAGGACGGTTGTCGGGGACGCCCTGGCGTTTGACCTCGGAGAGCGGTTCGCGCTCTGTATCGTGCCGATGCAGACGATCCAGCTGCTCGGCGGAAGGGAGCAGCGGGCCGCGTTCCTCGGCTGTGCACGCGAGCACCTCGACCCCGGCGGTGTGCTGGCGATCGCGCTCGCCGACGCGTTGGAGGTGTTCGACGTGACCGACGGGGCGTCCGCGCCGCTGCCCGACGTATGCGAGCTCGAGGGCGTCCTGTACTCGAGCCGCCCGACCGCGGTTTGCGCCGACGAGGACGGTTTTTTGCTCGAGCGCACCCGCGAGACGGTGACCGCCGACGGGAGGCTGCTCTCCCAACCTGATCGAATTCACCTCGACCGTCTCCACGCGTCGCAGCTCGAGCGCGAGGCGGTCGCCGCGGGGCTCAAACCCGCCGGCCGGGCAGTTATCCCGGCCACCAGTGACCACGTGGGCAGCGATGTGGTGATGCTCGGTGCCTGAGCAGCAGTTGCGCGTCTGCGCCCTGTATCCCGACCTGATGAACATCTACGCCGACCGCGGCAACCTGATGCTGCTCGAGCGCCGCTGTCGCTGGCGCGGAATCGGCTTCGCGCTGCGCGCCAGCGGTCTCGGCGAGCCGCTTGGCTCAGACGGAGCCGACCTCTACTACATCGGCGGCGGGCAGGACCGCGACCAGAAGCTGTGCGCGGCCGACCTGTACAGCCGCAAGCGCGAGGACCTGCGTGCCGCCGCCGACCGCGGCGCGGTGATCCTCGCCGTCTGCGGCGGCTACCAATTGCTCGGCCACTCCTACCAGCTCGGCGTGGACACGCTTCCGGGCGTCGGCCTGGTCGACCTGGTCACAGTCCGCTCGGACGGCCCGCGGCTGATCGGCAACGTGGCGATCGAAGTCGAGCTCGAGCCGGGCTCGAGCCGGGTGTTGGCCGGGTTTGAGAACCACGGCGGGCGTACGGCGCTCGGGCCCGGGGCGAGGCCGCTCGGTCGTGTGCTCACTGGCCACGGCAACAACGGCTCCAGCGGCTATGAGGGGGTCCGTCGCGACAACGTGATCGGCACCTACATGCACGGTCCGCTGCTGCCGAAGAACGCTTGGTTCGCCGACTGGTTGATCGCGACCGCGCTCGGACTGCGCGCGCCGCTGGCCGAGCTGGACGACGGCCTCGAGGACGCGGCTCACGCGCAGGCGCGGCGAGCGGCCGGGATCTGACGGGCTGACATCTGCGGACTACGATGGATCCACGTCCAGCCCTGAGAATGCGCTTGCCGATTCGTACGCACCTGGCCCGGCTGGTCACCGCCGGGCTCTCGCTCCTGATCATGCTCGGCTGCTCGGCGTGCGGATCGGGCACCTCGGGCACCGAGACTCCGGGGTCGCAGCCGGCCACGGCAGCGACCTCCTCGCCGTCGAGCTCCTCCACCAGCACCAGCGGCACCGGTACGAGCACGAGCGGCACCGCCAGCACCGCGAGCGCGCTCCCCGGAACCGGCAAGCCCCAGGTGACGATCGGCGACAAGGACTACACCGAGCAGTTCGTGCTCGGCGAGCTCTACCGTCTGGCCCTTCAGGCTCAGGGGTTCAGCGTCCAGCTCAACCAGAACATCGGACCCACAGACGTCACGCTGCAGGCCCTGAAGTCGGGCTCGCTGGCGATGTATCCCGAGTATCTGAACCTGTTCGACAGCGTCGTAGCGCGGTACTCGCGCGGCTTCCGGACCCAGCTCGCCGCGTATCAGGCGGCGCAGCGCTACGCCCTCGCCCACGGCCTGGAGCTGCTGATCCCGACTCCGTTCAGCGACACCGACGCGATCGGCGTCACGGCCGGCTACGCACAGACCAACCGTCTGCGCTCGCTCGGTGACTTGATCAGGGTGGCGACCCAGCTGACGCTGGGCGGCCCGCCGCAGTTCCAGCAGGAATCGCCCGGTCTGCCGGCGATCGAGCAGGCGTATGGGTTCACCCCGGCCGCGTTCAAGACCCTCGCCGTCGGTGACCAGTACTCGGCGCTGGACGACGGGTCGATTCAGGCCGCCGACGTTCGCACCACCGACGGTCAGCTCGCGAGCGGCGACTACAGGCTGCTCGCCGACCCCGACAACGTGTTTGGTTGGGGCAACGCGGTGCCGGTCGTCTCCGCCAGCGCCCTGGCCGCCGAAGGTCCGGCCTTCGCGGCCACGATCGATCGGGTCAGCGCTGTCCTGACCACCGCGGTGATCCGCCAGCTCAACCAGGCTGTCGACGTGGCCGGCCAGGACCCAGCGACCGTCGCCAAGCAGTTCCTCGAAACGCACGGGCTGATCCCCCCGGCGCCGCAGTGACGCCCGGCGCCGGTCGCCTCAGCCGCCGGACGAGCCAAAGCCGCCGCTCGAGCCAAAGCCGCCGCATCCGCGCTCGCTGGCCGACAGGGCTTGCACCTGCACCGCCTCGGGCGTTTCCACCCGCACCAGCACGAGCTGGGCGACGCGGTCTCCGGCGGCGAGCTCGAAGGCCGCCCGCCGGTCGGTGTTGAGCAGCAGCACACGCAGCTCCCCGCGATAGCCGGAGTCGATCAGCCCCGGAGCGTTGACCAGCGAGATCCCGTGACGAGCGGCCAGGCCCGAGCGCGGCAGCACGAGTCCGGCCTGGCCGGCGGGGATCTCCACCGCGATTCCAGTCGCGATCGAGGCCCGCTCTCCGGGCTCGAGCACAGCGTTCTCGAGCGCGTGAAGATCCAGACCGGCATCGCCCGGATGGGCTCGCGCCGGAATCGTGGCGCGCGGATCGAGCCGCACCACGCGCAAGCTCATACAGGCTTGCGCGGGAGCGCGAACGGCGCGTAGCGAGCCGCCGTCGCGGCCGGCAGGCGTGCGAGCACGCGAACCCCGTCGGGCGTGTCCTCGCGCTCGAGGTCGCCGGCCAGCTCGTGCAGCTCCGCGAGCCGGCCACCCTCGACATACGGAACCAACAGTTCCACTTCCGCAAGGGTGCGCGCGAACTCGGCCTCGATCCGCTCGATCAGGGCCGGCACGCCCTCGCCCGTCGCCGCCGAGACGAGCATCGCGTCGGGGTGTCGATGGGCCAGCTCGAAGCGCCGCGGGTGATCGACCTGGTCTGCCTTGGCCAGCACGAGCAGCCGTGGCGCCTGCTCGGCGGCGATCTCGGCCAGCACATCGTCGACCGCGCGGGTCATGGCCTCGAGCTCCTCCTCGGCTACCGAGGCGTCGACTACGTGCAGGATCAGGTCGGCTCGCGTGGTCTCCTCGAGCGTCGCGCCGAACGCGTCGACCAGTTGGTGGGGAAGCTTGCGGATGAAGCCGACCGTGTCGGTCAGCAGGTAGTCGCGGCCTCCGGCGCGCAGGACCCGCGTGATCGGGTCGAGCGTGTGGAACAGACGGTCGCGGACCGGCACGCTCGCGCCGGTGATCGCGTTGAGCAGCGTCGACTTGCCGGCGTTCGTGTAGCCGGCGAGGGCGACCTGTGGCAGCTGCCCGCGCTCGCGTTCGGCACGCATCACCGAGCGCGTCGAGCGGACGTGGGCGAGCTTGCGCCGCAGCGCGGCGATCCGGTCGCGGGCCAGCCGCCGGTCGGTCTCGATCTGGGTCTCGCCCGGTCCTCGAGTGCCGATCCCACCTCCGAGGCGCTCGAGGTGCGACCACAACCCCCGCATTCGCGCCAGGTTGTACTCGAGCTGGGCGAGCTCGACCTGGAGCTTGCCCTCGGCGGTGTGGGCGTGGGCGGCGAAGATGTCGAGGATGATCGCGGTGCGATCGATCACGGGGACTCCGAGCGCCGCCTCGAGGTTTCGCTCCTGACGCGGTGAGAGCTCGTCGTCTGAGGCCACCAGGTTCGCGTCGGTGGAGGCGAGCTCGGCCTTGAGCTCTTCAAGCTTTCCCGGGCCGAGGTAAGAGTTCGGATGTGGCTTGTCGCGCCGTTGAATGAGCTCGCCGACCGCCGCTACGCCGGCGGTGCGCAGGAGCTCCTCCAGCTCAGCCAGGTGCTCGTCCGCACCGGCGGGAACGGCGGCGACCATGAACGCGCGCTGGCGCGCGCGGCCACCCGATCGGTGGCCGTCGCCGCCAGACGGGGCGCTGCCGTTGCGCTCGATCGGGATCTCAGGCACACACTGGATGCTAGCCGCGCCGGGCCGACCGCCGTGCTGTGGCCGACGCCGCGCCGGCGGCGGCCGCTACAGCCGACTCAGCCGCGCGACAGCCTCGAGCAGCCGCTCGTCGGGCGTGGTCAGCGAGATCCTGAAGAAGCCCTCGCCATGGGGTCCGTAGGCGCCCCCCGGCGTGATCACGACCGCGGCCCGCTCGAGCACGTGCTCGCAGTACTCGGCGGCCGAGGCGAACCCCTCGGGGACCGGGGCCCAGATGTAGATCGTCCCCTTGGGCGGCGTGACATCCACCCCGGCCCGAGTCAGCGCCTCGCAGACCAGATCCCGGCGGCGCTGGTAGACGGCGTTCATCGCCTTGACCTCCTCGTCGACCTCGGGCGCCAGAGCCGCCGCGCCGGCGAGCTGGACGGCTTCGAACAGGCCCGAGTCGACGTTTGACTTCAGCCGCCAGTACTGGGCGATCGCGTCGCGGTTGCCGACGATCGCCGCGCACCGCCAGCCGGTCATGTTGTAGCCCTTGGAGAGCGAGAACACCTCGACGCCGACGTCCTTGGCGCCGGGCGTGGCCAGAAACGAAGGCGCGACGTAGCCGTCGAACGTGGTCTCGCTGTAGGCGTTGTCGTGAACGACCAGCAGGTCGGATGCGCCGGCGAGCTCCACCGCTCGCGCGAACACCCCCGGGGGGACAATCGCGCCGGTGGGGTTGTTCGGGTAGTTGATGAACATCAGGCGCGCTCGGTGCAGCGCTGCCGCTGGGATCGCGTCGAAATCGGGGGCGAACCCGCGCTCGGGCATGAGGCCCATCAGAAATGCCTCGCCGCCGGCCAGCAGCGGGCCGCCCGTGTAGACCGGGTAGCCGGGATCGGATGCGAGCGCCACGTCGCCGGGGTCCAGAAACGCGAGGTTTAGGTTGAAGATGCACTCCTTGGCCCCGATCGCGGGCATCACCTCGGTTTCCGGATCGAGTGCGACGCCGAAGCGACGCCGATAGAACGCCGTCACAGCCTCGCGGAAGGCCGCCAGGCCCCGGTTGGAGGGATATGTGTGGGTGCTCGGATCGGCGACCGCACGTTGCGCCGCGGCGACTACGGCTGGGTAGGCGGGAGTGTCCGGGTCCCCGATCCCGAGGCTGATCACGTCGACGCCCGCGGCCCGCTTGGCAGATACCTTCCGCTCGAGCTCGGCGAACAGGTACGGCGGAATCTGCTCCAGGCGCTTACTCGGTTTCATGCAACTCCTTGACGAGTTCGTCGGCGAGCGTGCCGTGGAACACCGGCACCGCCCAGCCGGTCAACGTTACGTGAAGGCCCTCCCCCACCTCGACCTCCAGCTCGCCGCCAGCTAGCACCACCGCGACCAGCGACTCGCCGCCGCGCATCACGTAGGCGACGGCGGCGCCGGTGGCGCCGGTGCCGCTGGCCGAGGTCTGTCCGACGCCGCGCTCGAAGATCCGGGCGCGGATCCGGCCCGGCGCCAGCGCCGTGTACCAGGAAACGTTGGTGCGGTTGGGAAACAGCCGATGGCGCTCGATCCCCGGGCCGATCGAGGGCAGATCGAGCGCGTCGAGCTCGCGCTCGTCATCCACGGCGATCGCGCACTGGGGGTTTCCGACCTGGACGTGCTGGAAGCGCCAGCTGCGTCCGCTAGCGCTGAGCTCGCCGAGCCCGTCCTTCGCCCCCAGTGGGTAATCCCCACTGCGCAGCCGCGCAACCGGAAGCTCGAGACGGCACGTCGTGGGCGACGTGATCGTTGGGCGGATCACCCCTGCCGCCGTCTGGATCGAGAACTGCTCGCGGTTCGTCCAGCCCGCCCGGTGCAGGTAGAGCGCCGCCTCGCGGGCCCCGTTGCCCGACAGCTCGGCCTCGGAGCCGTCCGGATTAAAGATCTGAAGCCGGGCAACGAAGCCGGGCTTCACTGGCTCTGAGAGCAGCAGCACGCCGTCGGCGAACACCCCCGTGTGCGGCGCGCACAGCTTGCGAGCCCGCCCTGCGGTCAGCTCGAAGCCGAGCGCGCTCCGCTCGACGATCAGGTAGTCGTTACCGAGCGCTTGCCACTTCTCGAAGTCCACGCGGCGCCAGTGTATGTGTACCGTCGCGTCGGCCATGGTCCGGCGCCTTCTCGATCTTCCGCGGACGCCGCTTGTCCTGCTCGGCGTCGTCTCTCTGCTCTCGCTCGGCGCCCGGGCGGCGCTGCTCGGCGAGCCGTGCCAGTCGCCGTGCCACAAGGCGACCGACCACACGCTCGTGTTCGACGAGGCCTACTACGTCAACGCGGCGCGGGTGATCGCGGGAATCAGGCCGCCGGCCGGTGCGCACTACGCCGACGCGCCGCTAGGCACCGACCCCAACGCCGAGCACCCCCAACTCGTCAAGCTGATCATGGCCGGGGGGATCGAGCTGTTCGGCGACGGGCCGTTCGCGTGGCGGATCGGCAGCCTGATCTTCGGCTCGATCGCGATCCTCGGGATGTTCGCGCTCGTCCGCGCCGCGGGTGGTAGCCGCTGGTCCGCGCTGGGCGCGAGCGCGCTGATGGCGTGCGACAACCTGCTCCTGATCCACGGGCGGATCGGAACGCTCGACATCTACGCCGCCGCGGCGATGATCTGGACTGTCGCGCTCTACCTGCGTGGTCGGCCGCTGCTGGCTGGTCTGGCACTGGCGATCGGCTCGGCGTTCAAGTTGGTGGCCCCGTATGTGATCGCTGTGCTCGTGTTGCTCGAGGTCGCGCGGGTGGTCACGCGTCTGCGCGACCGCGGAAGTCCCGACGAATGGCGGTGCCAGCCGACGCTGCGGCGCCTGGCGATCTGCATTTTCACTGGCGCCGGCGTGTTCATGGGGCTGCTCGGGGTGATGGATCAGATCGCCACGCCGTACAACGACGCCGCCGCGAAGCTCATCACCGGCGGGCCGTTTGACCACCTGGCGCACATGGTCACCTACGCCGCCCAGCAAGTGAGCCCGAACGGGCCAAAGGGGATCGCGTCGTATCCGTGGGCCTGGCTGATCGACCTCGAGCCGATCACCTACCTGCGGATCAACCCCTCGCAGCCGGGCGGGGGGCTGTACGCGATCCATCCCGTGTCGAAGTTCATCGGCATGGTCAGCCCACCGATAATGCTGCTGGCGCTTCCCGCGCTCGCATTCGCGGGCTACCGCTTCCTCCGCCTGCGCCCCGTGGGCGGCGATGACCGCGCTGGGGGCCGGGCTTCGGCCGCGGTGGACGGGTACGCGGGCCAGACGCAGCTCGCCATAGTCGGCGTCGCATGGTTCATCGGTACTTGGGCGCCGTTCGCCGTGCTCAGCCTGATCGACCAGCGGACGAGCTATCTCTACTACATGGTGGTGGTGATGCCGGGCATCTACATCGCGGTCACCTACCTGGTCTCGTGGGCGTGGGCCCTGGGACGCAGGGCGGTGTCGGCGCTCGTCGTGACGTGGGCGCTGTCGGTCCTCGTGGCGGCGATCGTGATGTACCCGTTCACGCCGTTCTTCTAAGCGTTCGGGGCGGCGTGAGCCGCGAGCCACAGCGCCTCGATTTCGGCGGCGGTCTCCGAGGGCGCGCGACCGGTGACGTCGAGCAGGTTGACCCCGGCCAGCTTTCGCATCCAGGTCAGCTGGCGCCGCGCGTAGTTACGCGTCCGGCGCTTGGTCGCGTCGACGTCGCCGGCTAGCAGCGCTTCGAACCCGAGCGCCTTGCGCGCCGTCAACGACGCGCCGCGAGCACTCGCGCGGCGCACTTCGTCCTCTACGCCGGCCGCCAGCATCTCATCGACGCGCGCGTCGATCCGCTCGTAGAGCCGCTCGCGCTCCATCGTCAGTCCGACCAGCAGCGTCGGGTGGCGGGTGGTGGCGCTCCACAGCTCCGAGTGTCCTTGCGGTGGCTCGAGCTCGCCGGCGTCGAGCAGCTCGAGCGAGCGGACGATTCGCTGGCGGTCGCTCGGACTGATTTCAGCGGCGGCCCATGGGGCTCGCTGGGCGAGGATCGCGTGCAGCGCTTGAGGACCGCGACGCTCGAGCTGGCCCAGCCAGCGCTCGCGGAGGCCCTGGGCGGGCGCGGGGCGCAGGCTGAGCTCGGTCAGCGCCGCCCGCAGGTAGAGCCCGGTCCCCCCCACGACGAGCGGCCGCCGACCGTTGCGCAGGAGATCGTCGATCTCGGCGTGCGCGAGCTCGGCGTACTGACCCGCGCTGAAGGTCGCGTCGACCGGCAGGAACGACAGGAGCCGGTGCTCGAGCCGGGCGCGCTGCGCCGCGCTCGCGGCGCCGGTCAGGGTCTCGAGACCCGCGTAGACCTGGAGGGCGTCGGCCGACACCGCGACCGGCTCCTCCCCGAGTCGCCTCAGCCGCCGCGCGACCCCTACCGCGACCGCCGTCTTGCCGACGCCGGTGGGGCCGAACAGGGCGATCAGGACCGGACGCGGCACCGCAGCTCATCGGGAGCCAGTGCGGGCCCGCTGGCCTCGTCAGCAGCCGGTGGCGACATCGAGAGCGACGCAGAGCTCGGCGAGCTTGACCGCCCCGAGACGGGTGATCCGCTCGGTCAAGAGCACCTTGGGTACGGGCAGGAGGTTGTCGAGGCTGAGGGCACAATCGGTTGGCATGCCGTCATCGGGGCCGAGCGCCACCTCGCTGGGGATCTCCCGCACGGTCCGCGTCGCCGGCGCGACGAGAACGGCGTTGAGGACCGGGATCGCCGCCTGGCGAGTGACGATGCACCCCGGACGACGACCCACGTCGGGCAGCTCGTACCACCACACCTCACCACGGTTCATGGCTGATCCCAGTTCTCGGCCATGATCGACGCGCGCGCAGCCCAATCGGCGCCGAGGTTCTCGGGCGGCTGACGGGTGTATGCCTCGACGATGCGCCGGTCTAGGTCGGCCTCGGGGTCTGCCGCCAGGTAGCCGGCGACCGCCTCGCGGATCAGCTGCGAGCGCGACCGGCCGTCGCGGGCCGCTCTGGCGTCGAGCTCCGCGAGGAGCTCGTCAGACAGCTGAACCAGTGTCTGCCGACGGGCCATACTCGGCCAGATGGTGGCATATGGTGCCCACGGCGGCCGTCTGCAGTCCTTATTTTTGTCAGACTCCTCGGTGGTGGCCGACAAACGCAAAGCGCTGGCGGGCAGCACCGCGCTCGTGACGGGCGCCACGGGCGGGATCGGGTCCGCGATCGCACAGGCGCTGGCTGCGCGCGGGGTGCGGCTGATCCTGACCGGGCGGCGCGAGGGCATGCTCGAGCAGCTGGCAAGCGAGCTCGGCGCGCGGGCCTTGGCGTGCGACTTGTCAGATCGAGAGGCGATGGCACGCCTCAGCGAGCAGGCGGTGGCGGCCGGGGTCGATGTGCTGGTGGCCAACGCGGCGCTGCCGGCCAGCGGCGCACTGGTCGATCTGACCCAGGAGCAGGCCGACCGGATCCTGGAGGTCAACCTTCGCGCGCCGATCGCCCTGGCTCGGGCGCTCGCACCCACGATGATCGAGCGCCAGCGCGGCCACCTGGTGTTCATTTCATCGCTGTCGGGGAAGGTCGCCTCCCCGGCCTCGTCGCTGTACTCGGCGACCAAGTTCGGCCTGCGCGGCTTCGCGCTGGGGCTCCGCGAAGATCTGAGACCCCACGGGGTCGGCGTGTCGACGATCTTCCCCGGATTCATCCGCGACGCAGGGATGTTCGCCGACGCCGACGTCAAGCTGCCGCGCGCAGTCGGCACGCGCTCCCCGCGAGACGTCGCCGAGGCGGTCATCCGCGCGATCGACGACGACCGCGCCGAGATCGGCGTGGCTCCGATCGGTTTGCGAATCGGCGCCGCGTTCGGTTCGGTCGCGCCAGAGTTGGCGGCCGCGGTGAGCCGACGCATGGGATCTGAGCGAATCGCCGCCGACATGGCCGCGGGACAGATCGACAAGCGCTGAGCGCGGCTGTCTACTCGTGCCCCTCGGCGTGCTCGCCGGTCACCGAGGCGAGCGCCGCGATGATCTCGTCGGCCAGCTTGGCGCCGTCGTGAGCGAGCTCGGGGGTGGCCTGGACACGGACCACCAGCTCGGACCCGTCGACCTCCTCGAGCAGCACCGTCGCCTTTGATCGCGTAGCGACGGTGATCGCGTCGTCGAGGATCGCCTGGACCTGGCTCGGCCGTACGCCCGAGGCCAGCCGCACCTTGACATCGACCGAGTCGGGTTCCTTGAGGGGCACGACGGCGGCCGCGAGCACCACGCTGTTGGGGATCAACACCCGGTCATAGCCGCGGGTCAGCGTCGTGTATAGGAGCCCGAGCGAGCTCACCGTCCCCTCGACCTGACCGCCGACCGCGCCGGCCTGAAACCGCACCCGCTCTCCGACCCGGAACGGCCGCGCGCTCAGCAGCACCATTCCGGCGATCAGGTTGCCCAGCGTCTGCTGTGCCGCGAGACCGAGGACGACGGCCGTGAAGGCCCCACCGACGGCCAGCGTCTGCAACTGGAGGCCCGCGATCCGGAGCGCCACCAGCAGAGTGATCCCGATCGTCACCAGACGGATCAGGAAGCCGACGGTGCCCGCGGTGGCGGGGTCCATCCGGCGAAAGAACGTCGGCCCGGCCGCCCGCCCGACGTCACGCGCCAGGGCCCACCCGATCGCCACCAGCGCCAGCACCGTGACGATCCGTAGCGGTGTCTGCAGCGTGTTGGCGTTGTGCTTGCCGATCAGATCGACGCGATTGTCGTAGGCGACCAGCACGGCGATCAGCAGCGGGATCAGCACCAGCGCCCCCCGCTGTGCGCGCTTGACCACCTCCTTGCTCGCTTCGCCAACCGACAGGCCGGCGCGCTCCCAGGCCTCGCTGCGCGTCTCGAACATCCGCTCGAGGTATAGGTCTCGCTTTGGTGGTTTGAATCGTGGCATCTGCTGCGGCTCTGTTAGAAGACGTTCGCCTTACCTACCACCGCCCGCGGTCGACGGTTTCACCGGCCAGGAAGCGTCGAACAAGGTCCCCTGCGGCTGCGCCAGAGCCGGCGGGGTCGGCGCGACCGGCGCGGGGAACGCCCCCCGCCCGCGTTGCGCGGGGTCCAGGTTAGTGCCTCGCACGAGCCGCGCCAGCCGTCTGCGCTCCTGCGCCGGTGCGTACGCTCCACGCCGGTAGAGCTCACGGTAGCGCGGCAGCAGGTCGGGACGATGCTCGGCAAGCCAGTCGAGGAACAGCTTGCGGACCTCGCCTCGTAGGTGCAGCGCCACCCCGCTCACGTACGCCGCCCCCGCCTCGGCCGCCAGCGCGAGGATCCGCGCCACCTGCTCGGGTGAGTCGTTGATTCCGGGCATCAGCGGCGCGATCAGGATTCCCGTGCGGATCCCCGCGCGGGTCAGCTCGGCCACCGCCTCGAGCCGAGCGCGCGGATGGGGCGTGTGGGGCTCGGTCGCGCGCCAGGCACGTTCGTCGAGCGTCGGCACCGACAGCGCGGCGCTGAACTCCGCGCGCGAGGCAAGCTCGCGCATCAGCTCGAGGTCGCGCAGCAGCAGCGGGGACTTGGTCAGTACCGAGCCCGGGTTGCGCGCCTCGATCATCGCTTCCCAGATGCCCGGCATCAGCTTGTAGCGCCCCTCGACCCACTGGTAGGGATCGGTGTTGGTGCCGAGCGCGATGTGCTCGCGCTTCCAGGAGGGGCGCGCCAGCTCGGCCCGCAGCCGCTCGGGCGCATTGACCTTGACGACGATCTCGCGTTCGAAGTCGCGCCCGGCATCGAACCCGAGATACGTGTGCGTAGGACGGGCGAAGCAAAAAATGCAGGCATGGCTGCATCCCCTGTAAGGGTTGATCGTCCAGCGAAACGGCATCCGAGATGCCTCGGGTACGCGGTTGAGGATCGACTTCGCCCGCACCTCGTAGAAGCGGGTCGAGGTCGCCTCGGGCGCGTCGAAGTGGCGCACGACCGCGGCCTCGCGGTAGCCGGGCAGCCTTGCCCGCCCTTCGACGTCGGTGCTCAGGTTGCTCCACCGCACGAACACACGTTCGCATAACCCCCGGACGGAACGTGATTTGCTACCGCCGTGCACGAATCCCGGGCGGACCTGATGGAGCTTCAGGAGGTTCTCGACCGTAGCTACGCGACCGCGGGTCGGCACCTGCTAAGCATCCACAACCCGGAGCGGCGACTCACTGCCGAACAGGTAGCGGAACGGCTGACCGGGATGCGCCTGCTGGCGCTGGCCACCGTCACAGCCGACGGCCGTCCCCTGGTCGGACCCGTGGACGGCATCTTTTACCGGGGCGCGTTTCATTTCAGTTCGGCGCCTGACTCGGTGCGCTTCCGGCACATCAGGGCCCGGCCCCAGGTCAGCGCGACTCATCTGCCCGGCGAGGATCTCGCCGTAACCGTCCACGGGCGCGCGGTCTCGGTCGATGTTCAGAGCGAGGAGAGTGCGGGATTCCGGCGGACCCTTCTTGAGGTCTACGTGCCGCGCTACGGGCCGGAATGGGAGCAGTTCCTGGACTCCGGCCCGGTCTACGCCCGCATCGAGCCCGAGCGGATGTTCACGTTCTCGATGCCGGCCGACTGACGGACGAGTCAGACCCGGGACGAGTCAGCCCGCGGCGCGGGCGAGCAGCGACGCCTCGCCGCTCAGCGTCTGGCTGGTGGCGGCGGTGATCTGCACCGGCACGAGCTCGCCCGGCGAGCCCAGCCCGGTGAAGTTGACGACCTTGTTGTGGCGCGAGCGGCCCCGCAGGCGGCTCGGGTCGGTGCGTGAGGGACCTTCCACGAGCACCTCGAGCGTGCGGCCGACGAACCGGCGGGCGCGCTCGCGGGCGCGCCGCTGGATCACTTCGACCAGCCGCTCGAGCCGCTCCACCTTCGGCTCGTGGGGCAGCTGGTCGGGCAGCGCCGCCGCCTCGGTCCCGCGCCGGGGCGAATAGATGAACGTGAACGCGCCGTCGTAGCCGACCTGCTCGGCGACCTCAAGGGTCTGCTCGAAGTCGGCCTCGGTTTCACCGGGGAAGCCGACGATGATGTCGGTGGTGAGCGCGCAGTCGGGTACTTGCTCGCGGATCAGCGCGACCCGGTCGAGGTAGCGCTCGCGGCTGTACGTGCGGCGCATCCGCTTCAGCACCACGCTGGAACCCGACTGCAGCGGCAGGTGGATGTGCTCGCACAGCGCGCCGAGCTGGGCATGGGCTCGGATCACGTCCTCGTGCATGTCCTTGGGGTGCGGGCTGGTGTAGCGGATCCGCTGGACCCCTGACACGGCGTCGATCCGGGCGAGCAGCTCGGCGAACGTGATCCGCTGCTCGCGCGGCAGGTCGCGGCCGTAGGAGTTGACGTTCTGGCCGAGCAGGGTGACTTCGCGGACCCCGTCGTCGGCGAGCCGGGTCACCTCGTCGAGGAGCTCGCCGGCGGGACGGCTGACCTCTCGCCCGCGCGTCGAAGGCACGATGCAGTAGGAGCAGACCGAGTTGCAGCCGACCGAGATCTGAACCCAGCCCTGGAACTCCCTGGCTCGCTTGGCCGGCAGATGTCCGGTGAAGCCCTCGAACTCGAAGAAACCCTGGGCGGTCAGCGAGTCGCTGGTCAAGAACTCGGCCAGCTTGTGGACCTGTCCGGGGCCGAAGGCCACGTCGACGAACGGGAAGCGTTCGAACACCTCGTCCTTGACCGACTGCGCCCAGCAGCCCCCGACCCCGATCACGCGTTCGGGCTGCTCGCGCTTGAGGCGCTTGGCCTCACCGAGATGGGCCGTGAAACGGCTGTCGGCCGCCTCCCGAATCGAGCACGTGTTGAACAGGATCAAATCCGCGTCGCCGCGGCCCGCGGCTTCCGCGTAGCCGAGCGACTCGAGCATTCCCTTGATCCGCTCGGAGTCGTGCTCGTTCATCTGGCAGCCAAACGTGGTCAGGTGGTAGGTCCTCACCGTGGGCCAAGCGTAGCTAGGAGGCGTGCGGCGCAGCTTTCGAGAGCGCCTGTTTCGAGGTGTCCAGCAGCTTCCGCTTCTCGATCACAGCGGGCAGAGCGGGGCGATGGATGTCGCGAGGCGTGCCGAGGGTGGCATCAGATATGTTCGCCTCGTGAATGCCCTTGCGCTCGTCGAGTCGGTTCCGGGTTGGCTGCGGCCTGAGGACGCTGAGAAGCTCTATGAGCTGGCCCACGATACGAACGGCCCGATCCTCGAGGTCGGCACGTACCGGGGCAAGTCGGTAATCCTGATCGCGACAGCCGCCAAGGACGCCGGCCACGACATCGTTGTGTACACGCTGGACGTGGATCGCGCCGCTCAACGTGCCGCGATGGCGGAAGCTCAGGCTCGCGGCGTGGCGAGCATGATCGTCTTCATTCGGGGCACGTTGTCCGCGTTCGCTCAGGCCTACCCCCAGGTTCGCCCGAGCCTGACGTTTGTGGATGGAGACCACACCGACGCAGGGGTGCAGCGCGACCTCGAGGCGCTCGAAACACTGGTGCCCTCCGGCGGTTCCTTGCTGTTTCACGATTTCAACGACCCATTGAATGAAGATCCCGCCTGTGCGGAGATCGGCGTGCGCCTGACGGTTGAGCGCAGCTGGGTCGCAGGCCAGTGCGAGTTCGTCGGCGAGTTCGGATGCTGCGGACTTTTCACGCGCCGCGATGCGCCGCCAGCCGGTGGGATTGCCGTCGCAGATCTCTTGCGGCTTGACAGCGCACGCGATCAGTATCTCCACCGCTTGCGATTTCCGGCCGGGAGAGCGTGGAAGCGGCTCCGGGGAAAGCGCCTTCACGCCGACGCCGGCTGATCGAGATCGACCTCGGGCTTCACCACAGTCTCGCCTCGCTCAGTACTCCCCCGCAACTAAGGACACTGTCGCTTCGGGGCTAGGAGCGGCACTCTCTCTACATGGAGTTGCGGTACCCACGTGGTCAGGTGATAGCGCTTCATCTCGCCCTTTAGAGTACCGGCGCCCCCGCGGCTCGTCGCGGCGCCTGAGCCGGCTCGAATCCCGGCAGCAGCAGCTCAACCCGTGCCCCTCCTGAGCCGGGGCGGGGCTCGGTGGCCCGGACTTCGCCGTGGTGAGCCTCGGCGATCGCGCGCACGATCGCCAGTCCGAGCCCGGCTCCGCCCTCGGAACGGCTCCGCGCCGGATCCGTGCGGTGAAAGCGCTCGAATACCCGCTCGCGCTCGGCCACCGGAATCCCGGGTCCGTCGTCGATGACCGCGAAGCCGATCCGCCCCGGAACGTATTCGGAGACCTCCAGCCGGACCAGGCCGGTCTGCTCGCGCGTGTGGGCGACCGCGTTGCCGGCAAGGTTGCGCAGCGCCTGGGCGAGGCGGTCGGGGTCGGCGATCAGCGTCCCCGTGGGAACCCGACCGAGCTCGAAGCGCCGGTCGGCAGTCAGGCTGATCCCGTCCCAGAGCTGCTCCACAAACGCCTCCAGCGGTACTCGCTCGGGCCGCAGGAAGTCGGTGTGCTCGGCTTGGGCGAGCACCAGCAGGTCGTCGACCAGACGGCTGATACGCGTGATCTCGCGCTGCACGTGCTGCTCGGCGCGGCGCACGTCGGCCGCTGATGGGTTCTCCTGCGCGGCGAGCACCTCCAGCTGGCCGCGGATCACGGTGATCGGCGTACGCAGCTCGTGGGAGGCATCGGCGATGAACTCGCGCTGGCCCTTGAGCTCTCCGGTGAGCCGGTCGAGCATGTTGTTGAACGCTTCGGCCAGGACAGTAACCTCTCCCCCTCCCGCCGGCGCGTCCATCCGCGGCTCGAGCTCGCCGCCGTCGACCCTCGCCGCCACGGTCGCCATACGCCTAAGCGGCGCCGAGACGCGAGCGCCAGCCAGGTAGGACGCCAGCAGCGCGAGCACGAACGTGAGCGCGCCGGCGAGCACGAACGTTCGCGCGACGCCGTGCTGGGCCCGCTCGACGATCGCCAGCGGCTCCCCGGCCCCGACCACGACCCTGAGCTTGCCCACCGGCACGGAGCGTTCGAGGATCCGCATAGCGCCGACGTCGGGCACCGGCTGCACCGTGTAGCCGGGGTGGGCGACCAACAGCCGGAGAGCGAGACGGCGCTCGAGCGCCTCGTCGGCTGAGGTCTCGCCCGCGTCGGGGTTGTTTCGGCCGACTATCTCCGGGTGGTTGAAGGCCGCCCCGGCGCCGGGGACGAGGACCAGCAGCAGCGTCGAGGTCGCGCCGTAGGGCTGTGCCTGCAGGTACTCGCGCGCACCGGCGGCGACCTCCGCCGGCTCCTGACCCGAATGCGGCCCGAGTGCCTGCGCGAGCTGATTGGTGTCCCCCGCGACATCGCGGTCGATCTGACTGCGTAGCTCGATGCCCGTGTCGCTGTAGACGACGTAGAAGATCACGACCACGGAGACGAACATCACGGCGGCGACCCAGACGGTCAGGCGCCAGCGAAGCCCGCGCGGAAAACGGACCCTAGGTCGGGGCATCGAGCCTACGCCGGGGCATCGAACCGGTAGCCCACCGACCGGACCGTCGCGATCGGATCCTTCTCGCCGTCCCGGCGCAGCTTGCGTCGCAGATATCCGATGTAGACGTCGACGACGTTCGTTCCCGGGTCGTATTCATAGCTCCACACCGCGCGCAGGATCTGCTCGCGGGAGAGGACACGTCCGCGGTTGTGCAGCAGGTAGGAGAGCAACTCGAACTCGGTAGTCGACAGGCGCACGGGGACGCCGGCCCGTCGGACTTCTCGCGTGATCAGGTCGATCTCGACATCGCCTCCGCTGAGGGCTGTGGTCGGGGTTTGCGCGACTACGCGAAGCTGAGCTCGGATCCGCGCGGCCAGCTCACTCAACGAGAACGGCTTGATCAGGTAGTCGATCGCGCCGGCGTCCAGCCCGGCCACCCGGTCTTCGACTTCGGCCCGAGCCGTGAGGGCCACGACCGGCAACGCCGGCTTGGCATCCCTGAGCTCCTCGAGCACCTCGAGGCCGCCGCGCAGCGGCAGCATCATGTCGAGCACGACCAGGTCAAACGGCTCGCGCAGCGCGCGTTCGGTGCCCGCGATGCCGTCGGCCGCGGACTCGACCTCGAACCCGTACGTCTCCAACCCGCGCTCGAGGAAATCGACGATCCCAGGCTCGTCCTCGATCAACAGGATGCGACCGGGCATCTCAGCGCGCGTACTCGACCGCCCGCGACTCCCTGATCACGGTGACCTTGATCTGGCCGGGATACTCGAGCTCCTTCTCGATCTCGCGTGCGATCTCGTGCGAGAGCAGTGTCGCGGCGTCGTCATCGATCGCGCCCGGGACAACCATCACGCGAATCTCCCTGCCGGCCTGCATCGCGTAGACCTTGTCCACCCCCTTGTGTCGCGTCGCGATCTGCTCGAGGTCGCGCAGCCGCTTGACGTACTGCTCCAGAGACTCCCCTCGGGCACCGGGTCGGGCGCCCGACAGGGCGTCGGCCGCCTGAACGATCACCGCCTCGATCGTCTGCGGCTCGACCTCGTTGTGATGGGCCTCCATCGCGTGGGCCACCGCTTCCTGCTCGCCGTACTTTCGCGCCAGGTCGCCGCCGACGAGAGCGTGCGGTCCTTCGATCTCGTGCGTAACCGACTTGCCGATGTCGTGCAGCAGCGCCGCGCGGCGGGCCGTCTTGGGGCTCGCGCCGAGCTCCTGGGCCATCATCGCCGCCAGCTGCGCGACCTCGATCGAGTGCGCAAGGACGTTCTGGCCGTAGCTGGTACGGAACCGCAGGCGTCCGAGCAGCTTGACGAGCTCGGGGTGCACGCTCTGCACGCCGGCGTCGAACACCCCCTGCTCGCCGAGCTGCACGATGTGGCTCTCGAGCTCGGACTTGGTCTGGTAGTACATCTCCTCGATCCGGGCGGGATGGATCCGCCCATCCTCGAGCAACTTCTCGAGGGTCAGGCGAGCGATCTCGCGCCGGACCCCGTCGAACCCGGACAGCACCACAGCGCCCGGAGTGTCGTCGATGATGAAGTCGACGCCGGTCAGGTTCTCCAGCGCCCGGATGTTTCGACCCTCGCGGCCGATGATGCGCCCCTTCATGTCGTCGGCGGACAGGTGCACGACCGAAACCGTCGTCTCCGCCGCGTGGCCGGCGGCGAGGCGCTGCATGCAGACCGAGAGGATGTTGCGCACGCGGCGCTCGGCCTCGCGCTTGGTCTCCTCCTCGATCTGTCGGATCCGCCGCGCAGCGTCGTGCCGGGCCTGGTCTTCGACATTCTGGATCAGCAACTGCTTGGCCTTGGCGCCCGACATCCCCGCCAGCTGCTCGAGGCTTCGTTGCACCTCGAGTCGGGATTCGGCCAGTGCGGCGCGCTCGGAGTCGAGCTCGGCCTCTCGCCGGACGAGCGCATCCTCACGTCGGGCGAGCGTATCTTCGCGCCGCTCGAGCCCGGAGCCGCGCTCCGAAAGCGCCGCCTGCAGGGCTGCCGACGCGTCCCGGTCCGCGGCGGCGGCTGCGGGCGCGCCGGCAACGCCGTGCGAGCGTCCGTAGAGAGCTGCGGCGAGCACGACCGCTACCGCGATCAGCGCTGCGGCACCGATGATTTCCATGGTCGTTCCTCTCGCTGGGTCCAGCGACCCAGGGGGTCGGGCAGGCCCGTTGCACTAGTTGCTTATGGGGAGCGACCGAGCGGCCCGTTCGGGGTGCACGAACGGATTCCATTCCAGGCCAAGCAAGTCACCGCTTTGGCTGCGGCTAGCTGAAGCTGTCCGTGACCGATCTAAGCCGATCGGGAGGTCTGTCGCAGGTTGCCGTCAACACAGAACGTTTAGTAACTCGATATCTGGAGATTTGCTGGTGTTTTGCGGCCTCGTGGGCCGTTCGTTCGCTCCCATCATCGTAGTACCGGAGGGTGCCGGGCGCAAACGGTCCCTGGTCCGCCGCCGCGCGAGATCAGTCGGCTCGTGCATAGGCGTTCAGCGCGTCGAGCGCGAGTTCTGACTCGAAGCCCTTGCGGATCAGCACCCCAGGGCGCGGTCACGCTCGCGCCGGTCACACGGCGGCTCCGGAAATCGCCGTTGCAGAAGCGCGAGCGCACGATCGAGCTCGGTCTCTCCCGGCGCCCGCTCGACCTCGTGCCTGGTCAGAGCCGCTTCGACGAGCTCGCGATCGATGCCCTTGGTGGCCAGCCCGCGCCGGATTCGTTCGCTCCCCCAGCCCTCGAGCTCGCGCTTGTCATGCACGAACAGGAGCGCGAAGCGGCCGTCGTCGAGGTAGCCCCGCTCGGTCAGCGCGCGCACGGCCGCCTCGGTCGCCTCCGCGGCGATCCCCTTGTGCTCGAGATGCCGGCGTGTTTCATCGATCGTTCGCTCGCGCCGGTTCAGGAAAGCGAAACCAAGCTCGAGCGCGCGCGCAAGCCGCTCCTCGGTCTCGAGCATCGCTGAGCGTCCTGGGGCTGAAGGCGCGCCGAACCTGACCGCTACGCGGCGCGATCGTGGGTGTCACCCACCGCGGCGAGCGGGGGCTCATCGTGCTCGATCTCCTTGACGAGGTCGCGGCTGAGGCCGAGCGCGGCATAGACCTTCGCCTCGATCTCGGCGGCTATCTCGGGGTGCTCGTCGAGGAACGCCTTCGCGTTGCCGCGGCCCTGCCCGAGCCGTTCCTCGCCGTAGGAGAAGAACGAGCCCGACTTGGTGACGATGTTGTGCTCGATGCCGTAGTCGAGCAGGCAGCCCGAGCTCGAGATGCCCTTGCCGAACTCGATGTCGAATTCGGCCTGCTTGAACGGAGCCGCGACCTTGTTCTTGACGACCTTGACCCGAACCCGGTTGCCGACCGCCTCGGTCCCGTCCTTGAGCGTCTCGATCCGGCGGATATCCAGACGCTGAGAGGAGTAGAACTTCAGCGCCCGACCGCCGGGCTGAGTCTCTGGGGAGCCAAACATCACCCCCACCTTCTCGCGGATCTGGTTGGTGAACACGCACAGCGTCTGCGCGCGGTTGAGGTTGCCCGCCAGCTTGCGCATCGCCTGCGACATCATCCGGGCCTGCGCGCCGACGGTCTGGTCTCCCATCTGGCCCTCGAGCTCGGCCCGCGGCGTGAGCGCGGCCACCGAGTCCACCGCGACCAGGTCGACGGCGCCGGAGCGGATCAGCATGTCGACGATCTCAAGCGCCTGCTCGCCGTAGTCAGGTTGTGAGACCAGCAGCTCGTCGATATCGACCCCGATCTTCTGCGCGTAGAGCGGATCCATCGCGTGCTCGGCGTCGACGAACGCGCAGACCCCACCGAGCTTCTGCGCCTCGGCGATCAAGTGGTAGACGAGCGTCGTCTTGCCCGAGGACTCCGGGCCGAAGATCTCGACGATCCGACCACGGGGCACGCCGCCGATGCCGAGCGCAATGTCGAGTGAGAGCGCTCCGGTCGGGATCGCGTCGCAGTTCACGCGTGCGCCCGGATCACCCATGCGCATCACGGTTCCCTTGCCGAACTGCCGCTCGATCTGGGTCAGCGCTCCCTGGAGTGCGGCCTGCCGCTTGGTGTCTGCCTTCGGATCGGGCGCGCCGCCGTTGGCTCCCTTCTCGTTCTCGCTCATTTTGCTCCGGGCTCCTTGTCTATGCGCGTTGACCCGTCACGGTAGGACGGCTGGCGGACAGAACCACACGCTAGATCGGAGCCCTGAAACGAAACAAGACACGTCCGTCACAAGACCGCGCCGAATGTGTGCCAATTCCGCGAACGAGAGTCATCGCGAGCCTGGTCGAGAAAGCGCACGTATGTTCCGCTTTCTCGACCAGATCCACTTGCATCACGGTGGCGCGTCGCCGTTCGGTCGCGACGGCAGACGAAAACGCCGCCGGTGATGCGAGAATGGCCCACCAGCGCGCAAACGACCCCTTGGAGACCGTGTCCACTCTCACCACATCCCTGAAGAACGAGCACACGAAGCGAATCCTCCACGCCACCGGGATTCGGCGGCCGTCGCTGACCCAGCGTCAGACCCCGCACTACCGCATGCCAAAGCTCCAGGCCAACGGCGGCTACCTGCCGCTCAAGAAGTACGAAGGCCCCGAGATCCCCAAGCACGAATACGAGGATCTGACCTACACCACCTACTCCACCGACGACGCGACGACGTTCGCGCCGATCACGTCGTGCACCGGCGAGCTCGAGCTGAAGGGGTTCGAGGCCTACGGCAAGCCCGACCTCGACGGCGTCTGGACCGAGAACGCCAAGAAGTGCCCCACGCTCGTCAGCTGGGTCGAGTCGATCGGCGCCCGCTTCGGGCGCGTGCAGCTGCTCA
>JBPCQU010000211.1:0-6835 GCA_050997795.1 Solirubrobacteraceae bacterium
CGCGCGGAAGGTTAGTGGTTCCCGCCGTAAATAGGGTCGCACCGAGAGTGGTCACTGACGGGGTCTGGCAAGGACGCAGGACCGAAGGTGTGGCCCAGCCACATCGAGGGGCACCGCCGGCGAAGCCGGTGGTCAGGACGACGCCAGGCGCCATCAGGGGCTGCTCGAATGCGACTGTATTTGCGGTGGGGGCCACTAAGCGGCTTCGTCGAGCTCGTCGGTGATCCAGCCGTAGCCCTTGGCCTCGAGCTCATCCACCAGCTGCGGTCCGCCCTCGCGGACGATCCGGCCCCGGTACATGACGTGCACGTGGCTCGGCTGCACGAGGTGCAGGATGCGCTGGTAGTGGGTGATGATCAGGACGCCGAGGTCGGGACCGGCGACCGAGTTGACACCGTTGGCGACCACCCGCAGAGCGTCGATGTCGAGCCCCGAGTCGGTCTCGTCGAGGATCGCCAGCTGCGGCTTCTGCAGCGCGAGCTGGAGGATCTCCATGCGCTTCTTCTCCCCGCCGGAGAAGCCCTCGTTGAGGTAACGCCGCGAGAAGTCGTCGGGCACGTTGGTCAGCTTCATCGCCGCCTCGACCGTCTGGCGGAACTCCTTGAGCGGGATCGGCTCGTCGCCGCGAGCGTCGCGGTGGGCGTTCATCACCGTGCGCAGGTACTTGGTGACGGTCACGCCGGGCACCGAGACCGGGTACTGGAAGGCCATGAACAGCCCCATCCGGGCGCGCTCGTCGGGGTCGGCGTCGACGATGTTCTCGCCGTTCCAGATGATCTGGCCGTCGGTCACCTCGAAGCCGGGATGGCCCATGATCGCGTTGGCCAGCGTGGACTTCCCGGAGCCGTTGGGCCCCATCAGGGCGTGGATCTCGCCCTGGCCGACGGTCAGCTCGAGCCCGCGCAGGATCTGTTGACCACCGGCGGCGTGAGAATTATTGTCGCCGCCGGCGGTGGCCCCGGCGCGGACGTGGAGGTTTCGGATCTCGAGGTCTGGCATGTTCAGCTTTCGTTTCGTTATGCGGCTGGGATGCGGGCGCCGAGCGCGGCGGTCTCGGCGACGATTGCCGGGACGTTCTGCTCGCGTCCGACCGCGGGGCCGATCCCCTGGCGGCCGGAGAACTCCACCAGCTCGGCCAGGGTGGTCGTCTGCAGCGAGCGGACGATCCCGCCCTGGACGCGCGTCCACAGCAGCTTCGTCGCGCAGCCGCGGCCGGCGTCGGGCTCGTGCGAGCAGAGCACCCGCTCGGTGTGATCGTGGACGAAGCACTCCATCGGCGCGATCGAGCCCTCGAGCGCCTGGACAACCTCGTCCATCGCGATCTCCTCGGCGGGACGCGAGAGCCAGTAGCCGCCGCGGGCACCGCGGGCGCTCATCACCAGCCCGGCCTTGCGCAGCCGCGCCACCACCTGCTCGAGATAGGCCAGCGGGAGTCCCTCGGCGTCGGCGATCGCCTTGAGGCTGGTGGGGTGCTCGGGAGCCTGGCGGCCAAGCTCGATCATCAGCCGTACGCCGTACTCCGCCTTGGAAGAGAAGATCATTCGTCTAAATCCTACCAGGGCGGTAGGTTTAGCTGCGTGTCCCGGTCAGTGTGGCGAGCCGCGGTGTAGGGTCCCGTCATCATGGATGCAGGGGGGCTGGCCACAGCAGCCGACGTGGCGCAAGCCGCAGAGGCGGCAAGGGCGGCCGGGAGGCTCGGGATCGACACCGAGTTCATGTCCGAAGGGCGCTATCGGGCCCTGCTGTGCCTGGTGCAGGTGGCGGTCGACCACCCCGATCGCGGGCGCGAGCCACTGATCTACCTGATTGACCCGCTGAGCGGCGTCGACGTGCGTCCGCTGGCCGAGCTGCTCGCGGACCCGCCGCTGGAGGTCGTGCTGCACGCGGGGCGTCAGGACGTGGCGATCCTGCGACGGGCCTGGCGCACCGAGCTCAACAACGCCTTCGACACCCAGATCGCCGCCGGCTTCAGCGGCGCCAGCGCCCAGACCGGCTACGGCAACCTGCTGGGCGCGATGCTCGGGCGCCGGGTCGGCAAGACCGCGAGCTACACCCGCTGGGACGTGCGCCCCCTGACCGCCGAGCAGCTCGGCTATGCCTCCGAGGACGTGGCTCACCTGCTGGAGCTGTCCGACGAGATCCAGGGGCGGCTGCTCGACAGCGGCCGGCTCGAGTGGGCGCGGGAGGAGTGCCGGCGGCTCGAGTCCGCGACCGACGAGCGCGACCCCGACACCGCCTGGCTGCGGCTGCCCCGGGTCGGCCAGCTGGACCCGAGCTCACGCGCGGTGGCGCGTGAGCTCGCGGCATGGCGCGAGCGTACGGCGTCTGAGCTCGACCGCCCGGTGGGCTCGATCCTCGCTGACCCAGCGCTCGTGGAGCTCGCCAAGCGCCATCCGTCGACGGTCGCCGGGCTGCAGCAGATCCGCGGCCTGCATCCGCCGACGGTCAAGCGTCGCGGTGACGCGATCCTCGAGGCGATCGCGCGCGGACGTCAGGCGCCCCCGATCCCGCGCGAGGAGGCGCGGGGGCGCCCCGAGTCCGGCGACGCGCCCCTGATAGCGCTCACCGAGGCACTGCTTCGCGCCCGCGCGCTCGAAGCCGGGCTCGCTTACGAGCTGATCGCCTCGCGCGCTGAGCTCGAGCTGATCGTCGGGGCCGCGCGCCGCTCCGAGCCGGAGCCCGAAGTCCGCACGCTGACCGGCTGGCGGCGCGAGCTGGTCGGCGACGATCTGCGCAACCTACTCGCCGGCCGCGCCTCGGTCACGGTGGGATCCGATCGGCGCCTGCAGCTCACGACGAGCCTTCCTCGAGCATCAGTGACAGCGCCGGGAAGCGGTTGAACATCGTGCGCGACAGAGACAGCCCGATCGGCCGCGAGCGCTGGACCCAGCCCAGGTCGACGTCCTTGAGGTCGAGTGCCGCGGTCGCGTAGGTCAGCCGCAGCCGATGGCCGGGCGAGTTGGCCGCGCGCTCGTCACCGGTGTCGGCGCCGGCCACCGTCCACCCGTGGGCCTTCAGGTACTGGCGCTCTGAGCCCAGCAGCGCTCCCGAGCTCTCGTAGCGGCGGCCGACGACCACGAGCTGGACCGCGCAGTAGGGGTTTGCGCCCCGATCACAGCGCCGGGTGTGGATGATCACCCGCGTGCCGCGGGTCAAGGGCACCGCTGCGAGGGCGAGGCTGCGATTGCTCGCGGCCTGCCCGCACCCGGCGGCCGCGACGGCGACGGCCACCGCGGCGGCGGCGATAACGATTCCGAGACTCAATCTCATTTACGGGGCTGAAACGGTAACCGAGCGTCCCACTGGGCGAGCGTGATCGCGATCTGCTCGCGGTCGAGGCCGGCCCCCAGGCAGCAGAGGAGCGCGACCCTGGCCGCGGCGGCGGACAGGAACGGCACGCAGATCGCCCCGGCGCCGCGCAGATCCCCCTCGGCGCCGTCGAAGCCATAGGTGTCAAACAGCATCTGCGAGCGGTCCGGGCGGCAGGTGACGAGCACCGGCAGGCTCATGGCGGCGAGCTGCAGCGCCCGCAGCATCCCGGGCGGCAGGTGCCCGGCGCCGAGCGCCACGACGACAACGCCGTCGCCGTCGGCGGCCGCCGCTCGCAGCAGCGCGCCTTCGTCGCCGAGCGCGGCGGTCACGATCGCGACCCGGTGCTCGAGCGTAGACGGCTGCAGCGCTGGGGGACGGATCGGCTTGGCGTGCAGCCACACCCGGCCCTCGACGATCCTCCCGATCGGCCCCGCGGCCGGCGAGCCGAACGCCGCGGGGCTGGTGCTGTCGACCTTGCGGACGCTCATCGCCGCGTGGATCTCGCCGCCGAAGGCGACCACGACCCCGACGCCGGCGGCGTCCGTCGCCCCCGCCAGGGCCACCGCGTCGAGCAGGTTGGCCGGGCCGTCGGCGCCCGGATTGCTCGCAGGCCGGTTTGCTCCGGTCAGCACGATCGGAGCCTCGCCGCCGTGGAGCAGCGCGCACAGCACCGCGAGCTCCTCGAGCGTGTCAGTTCCAGTGGTGATCACCACCCCCTCCCCGTCCTGCGCCGCCGCGCACGCCCGGCGGGCGAGTCCGAGCGCCTGGTCTAGCGAGATCTGCGGGCCCGGCAGAGAGAGCACGTTCTCAGAGCTCAGCTGTGGCACGGCGGCCAGCGCCGGCAGCGCGTCGAGCAGCTGTCCGGCGTCGAGCGCCGGCACGGCCCGCTCGCCGCTCATCGCGATCGTGCCCCCGGCCGCCAGCAGCCGCACCGGGCGGCACGCGGATCTGAGCGCTTGCTCCATCGGTGCGCGCACAGTAGATGACGCGTCGATAACCTGGTTTCCGCCGTGTCGACCGCCGCCGAGCTCCTCGCCGACCCCGAACTGCTCGAGACCGAGTGGGATCTCGGTCCGCTGGTCGACGACGACGCCGAGGCGGGGGTCGAGCGCCAGCTCGACGAGGCGACTAAGCGCGCCGGCGCGTTCGCCTCTGCCCATGCGGGGAAGCTGGCCGGGCTCGACTCAGGCCAGCTCGCGGCGGCGATGAAGGAGCTGGCCGCGATCGAGGAGCTGGTCGGCCGGGCCGGCTCCTATGCCGCGCTTCGCTTCGCCACCGACACCGCCGACTCCAAGCGGGGCGCGCTGCTCGCGCTGGTCCAGGAACGCGCGACTCAGATTGAGACCAAGCTGCTGTTCTTCGAGCTCGAGTGGGCGGCGCTTCCCGACGCGCGCGCCGAGGAGCTGCTGGCCGACCCGGCGCTTGGCTTCTGCGCCCACCACCTGCGCAGCGCCCGGCGCTACCGGCCCCACCTCCTCTCAGAGCCGGAGGAGAAGATCTTCGCCGAGAAGTCGATCGCCAGCCAGAGCGCGTGGAGCCGGCTGTTCGGCGAGCAGGTCGCGGCACTGCGAGTGCAGCTCGACGGCGAGGAGCTGTCGCTCGAGGTCGCCCTCAGCCGGCTCCAGGTCCCCAACCGCGAGCAGCGCCGCGCGGCCGCCGAGGCGGTTTCGGCCGCGCTCGCGCCCGGGCTGCGCACGCGCGCGTTCATCTACAACACGCTGCTGGCCGACAAGGCGGTGGAGGATCGCCTGCGCGCCTATCCGCACTGGCTGGCGAGCCGCAACTTGAGCAACGAGGCGTCAGACGAGTCGGTGATGGCGCTGATCGAGGCCGTCCGCGGTCGCTTTGACCTCCCCCAGCGCTGGTACTCGCTCAAGGCCCGGCTGCTGGGCCTCGAGCGGCTCGCCGACTACGATCGCGCCGCCCCCGTGCTGCCCGAGGAGGTCACGTTCTCGTTCGCGCAGGCGCGCGAGCTGGTGATCGACACCTACCAGTCGTTCGCGCCCGAGGCCGGCGCGCTCGCCCGACGCTTCTTCGACGAGCGCTGGATCGACGCGCCGGTGCGCCCCCACAAGCGCGGGGGCGCCTTCTGCGCCTACACGGTCCCGAGCGTGCACCCCTACGTGATGCTCAACTTCACCGCCCGGCGGCGCGACGTGCTGACGATGGCGCACGAGCTCGGGCACGGGCTGCACGCCGCGCTCGCCCAGCCGCAGGGCGTCTTTCAGCAGTCGACGCCGCTGACGCTCGCCGAGACCGCTTCGGTGTTCGGTGAGGCGCTCGTGTTCGGGCGGCTGCTCGATGCTGCGCCCGACGACGACGCTCGGCTGAGCCTGCTGGCCGAGCGGGTGGACGGAGCGGTCGCCACCGTCTTTCGCCAGATGGCGATGAACCGCTTCGAGCACCTAGTGCACACCCGCCGCCAGGACGAAGGCGAGCTGTCGGTTGATCGCTTCAACGAGTCGTGGGTGCAGGCCCAGTCGGAGCTGTTCGGCGACTCGGTCACGATCACCGACGGCTACCACGGCTGGTGGTCCTACGTGCCGCACTTCATCAACACCCCGGGCTACGTGTACGCCTACGCGTACGGGCAGCTGCTGGCGCTGTCGGTCTACAGCCGCTATGTCGAGCAGGGGGCCTCGTTCGCGCCCCGCTACCTGGAGCTGCTCGCCGCCGGCGGCTCGCGCAGCCCCGAGCAGCTGGCGGACATCGTCGGCATCGATCTCAGTGACCCGGGCTTCTGGGATGCCGGGCTCGACCTCGTGGAGGCGCAGCTGAGCGCCGCCGAGGAGCTGGCTGCGGGTCGCTAGGCAGGGGCTTTTAGTGCCTTGCTCTGCGGGTGCGCGAGCGCTCCTGCTGTTTGGCCACCACGTTGACGATCAGCTTCAGGACCTGCTCGATGCCGGTCGCCTTGGCGTCGCCCTTGGCGAACGCCTCCTCCCAGTCGCCCACGTGTCCCTTGCTGGCCAGCTCGTTGAAGTGCGAGCGGGGCACGGCGATGCGCACCTTCGCGTCGGACGCGATGTCCTTGGTCACCTTCGGGCCGGGGAGCTCGACCCGGTAGAGCTGAACGTCACCGCGGCCGCGCAGCTCGAGCCCGACGACCAGCTTCAGCGGCTGGAGCGCCGGCACCTCCTCGAGCAACCGCTTGACCGCGGTCTCGATCAGCGCCTTCGTGTCGGCGGGAGAGGCCAGGACGTCGAGTCTAGATCTTGTGGCGCTGGAGCAGCTTGCGGCCGATCACCATGCGCTGGATCTCGCTCGTCCCTTCGCCGATCAAGAGCAGCGGCGCGTCGCGGTACAGCCGCTCGATCTCGTACTCCTTGGAGTAGCCGTAGCCGCCGTGGATGCGCAGGCACTCCTCGACGCAGAAGCGCCCGGCCTCGGAGGCGAACAGCTTCGCCATCCCGGCCTCGAGGTCTGATCGCTCGCCGGCGTCCTTGAGGCGCGCGGCTCGGATCGTGAGCAGCCGCGCCGCGTCGACCTGGGTGGCCATGTCGGCGAGCTTGAACTGGATCGCCTG
>JBPCQU010000049.1:0-6530 GCA_050997795.1 Solirubrobacteraceae bacterium
ACCTGGCATCAGTGCCGAGCAGGTCCGGTGAACGACACGGTTGTGACCCAGGGCTATGGCCAAGGAGCCAGCACGTTGCACATCGGAGCCTGGGACGCGGCCGGCGAGACCGTCGACTACCGCAAGGCGATCTACATCGACAACCAGCAGCCGTCGGTGACGCTCTCGGGCCCGACCGATGCTCCGTCCACGGCGGGCACGCAATACGTGACGGCGACCGCCGCCGGGCCCTTCGGGGGTGGACGGGATCTCGTGCTCGGTCGACGGGGCCCCCGGCCAGTGGTATCGGGGCGCGAGCGCTCAGGTCCCGGTGAACGGTGTCGGCCAGCATTCCGTGCAGTGCTCGGCGGCCAACAACGCAGTTGACGGCGGTGGCAATCACGGCTGGTCGGCACCGCAGTCCTTCGCGCTGAAGATCGGAGTTCCGACGGTCAGCGCGATCGGGTTCTCGAGGATCGTCGATGCGCTTCGCTGCCATCGCGTACGCGAGCGGATCGAGGTCCCGGGGCATTGGGCCAAGGTTCGCCGGCATCACCGTCGCCTGCGCGTTCACCGTCGCGCGCGCCACGTGACCGTAACCAGGACCCGGTGCCGCGCACGCACCAAGCGCGAGCGGGTGACGGTACCGGTGACCGTGCGGCGCCACGGCAAGCTGGTGCACATCGAGCGTCACAAGATCGTGCGAGTCATCCTGCTTCCACGCCTCACGAGCCGCGCGAGCCGTCGAGTACCTCACGGTCATCGGACGACCGTGAGCGGCTGGCTTGGCACGGTCGACGGGACGGCCTTGCCCGGGCAGACGGTATCGATATTGACCGCTCCAGACGACGGTCAAGGACAGTTCCGCACCGCGGCGGTGGTCAGCACCGCGGCGAACGGAAGCTGGACCGCGACGCTTCCCGCCGGACCCTCCCGGCTGGTGCAAGCCGCCTACGGCGGTGGTCCGACCACCGAGCCGACAGACTCGGCACAGGTGCGGCTAATCGTCCCGGCCAAGGTCAAGCTGCTGCGGGTGGTTCCGCGCGAGGTGGCCTGGGGCGGGACAGTGCGACTCGTCGGCCGTCTCCAAGGCGGATACCTGCCGGCCGGCGGCGCGCTCGTGCGTTTGCGGATCGGATTGGGATCGACGTTCACGACCTACGGCGTGCACGAGCACGTCGGCGGAGACGGACGCTTCTCGACGTCGTACACGTTCGGAGCTGGAGATCCAGGCGTCCACCGCTCGTTCTGGTTCCAGGTGGCCACGCTTCCAATGGGCGACTACCCGTACGCACCCGCGAGCAGCCGACGGCTGTCGGTGCTCGTCGGCGGCAACCCGGGCCACGTGCCTCGGCGGGCGCCAAAGTCCTGATGAAGCCCCCGCGGGACCTGGCGTCGGAGCGCCAATCGGCGGAGTGCTCGTCGATCCGACCGGCAGGAGGTACGCTCCGTCGCAATGGTCGGCGACATCCTGCAGCCAACTCATCTGCTGTTCCTGCTGATCGTCGCGCTGATCGTGCTCGGACCCAAACGGCTGCCTGAGGTGGCACGTACGCTGGGCGATGGCATCCGTGACTTCAGAAACGCGATCAGTGGCGAGCGTGACAGCGACATCAGCCCACGCGATGACGCCGACGAACCTGGTGGCCACGACCCGTACATCGAGCGCGCAAACGACGACGCTCCGGTGGAACCGCCCCACACGGACAACGGCGCGCCGGTGGAAGAGCCCCACCCTTCGGCCGTGGAGGCGCCCGAGTCAAACGGCGCCGAGCCGGCGCACGCGGCGCCACCGCCAAAGCCTGCTGAGCCGCCGCGAGCCTGACCGTCGGTCGGCGGCACTAGCCTCGGCCGATGACCGAGCCCGAGACCGTCGCGCTGATTGCCTTGTTGAGGATTGGTCGCCGTCCGTGGCCGATCTACGCCGAGCTCGTGGAGGCGGCCGGCGGCGCGCTCCCCGTTCTGGAGCGCGAGCTGACCGAATGCGATGACGGCCAGGCGAGCCTCCTCTGTGCGGCTCGGGACGCTCCCCAGCTCGCGGAGGACCTGCTCGAGCGGGCCGCGGCCGAGGTCGCCGGTTGGGAGGCGCGGGGGATGCGGCTGCTGACCGTGCTCGATCACGACTATCCGGCCAACCTGCGCGCGGTGCACGACCGGCCGCCGCTGCTATTCGTAGCCGGCACGCTCGAGCGGCGTGACACCCGCTCGCTGGCGGTCGTGGGGTCGCGCAGAGCATCGGCCGCTGGGCTGGAGAGCGGCCGGGCGATCGCCGACCATCTCGTGGAGAGCCATTACGTCGTCGTCTCGGGGCTCGCCTCCGGGGTCGACACCGCCGCGCACTCGGCGACGCTGGCCGGCGGCGGCCGCACCGTCGCGGTGATCGGGACCGGGCTCGCGCACAGCTATCCGTCCCAGAACGCGACCCTGCAACGCGAGATCGCCGCCCGGGGCGCCGTCGTGTCGCAGTTCTGGCCCGAGACGCGACCGAGCCGGCGGAGCTTCCCGCTGCGCAACGCGGTGATGTCGGGGCTGACGCTCGGTACGGTGATCGTCGAGGCCTCCCACACCAGCGGCGCGCGGGTCCAGGCGCGGCTCGCGCTCGCCCACGGACGCCGGGTGTTCCTGGCGCAGGCATTGTTGGGGCAAGGCTGGGCGCGTGAGCTCGCCGGCCGCCCCGGCACGCACGTGTTCGGCGCACCGAGAGAGATCACGGACGCGATCGAGCCCGTCACCTCCGCCGGCACGCTCGTCGCCTAGCGGGTTCGATGCCGACCGTCGCGGAGCTGAGCGCCCCGTACGGGAACTTCATGCTCGGCCCGCGGCCGGGCAAGGCGGTCTGCGAGATCTGCTTCGACCTGACTGACGGCCAGCAGTGCTGCCCCCGGTGTGCCCGGGCCGACTCGTGGCTCGATGTGGTCGCGCCGATCTCCTACAGCGTCACCCACGAGCAGCTGCACCATGCCCTCGCGGGATACAAGCGGCCGCCGAGCGAGGTGGCGCGACGCTTCGAAGTCGAGCTCGCCGCCGTCCTCTGGCGCCATCTGGAGATCCACGAGCGGTGCGTCGCCCGAGCGGCAAAAACACAAGCGTTCGAGCTCGTGACGACGGTCCCCTCGAGCACTCGCGAACGCGACGCCGCCCATCCGTTGCGCCGAATCGTCAGCGAGCTGGTGGGCCCAACGCGGGAACGGTACGAGCGCCTCCTGCGCCGCTCGAGCACCCACGTCGAGCCCCGCGCGTTCAGCTGCGAGAAGTTCGAAACAGTCCAGGACCTCGGCGGGCGCTCAGTGCTGCTGATCGACGACACCTGGACGACGGGAGCAAACGCCCGCAGCGCCTCGGCGGCGCTGAAGGCCGCGGGCGCGGGCGCGGTGGCAGCGGTCGTGATCGGCCGCCACCTCAACCGCGACTGGCGTCAGAACGACCGCCGGCTGCGAGCGCTTACGTCCCCGTTTGACTGGAAGAGCTGTGCCCTTCACCTTGGCAGCTGACGACGCAAGCGGAAATTTCGGGGTTTGTTTTCTCGCACGCGAGGGGTAGGGTGCAGATGTCGTGAGGAGAGAGAGTCGAAGTGCCAGGGGAGCACTGAGGCGGGCTGGGCTCACCGGCCTGGCGGTGACCGCGGCGGCGCTAGCGCTCGCGGCGTGCGGCTCGTCCAGCAAAGGCTCCGTGACGCTCAACTGGTATGTCTTCCCCGAGCCGTCGGGCTCGTTCGCGAAGGCGGCCGCCGACTGCTCAAAGGCTTCCGGCGGCAAGTACCAGATCAAGATCAACTTCCTGTCCACGTCATCTGACCAGCAGCGTGTATCGCTGGTGCGCCGGTTGGCGGCGAACGACCCCTCGATCGACATCCTGGCCATGGACGTCGACTGGACGGCCGAGTTCGCCACCGCCAAGTGGATCCAACCGGTGCCCGCGTCGCTGGCGGCGCAGATCCGGGGCCAGGATCTCCCCGGGCCGGTCAAGACGGCCACCTGGCAGGGCAAGATCTGGGCGGTCCCGATCAACTCGAACACCCAACTGCTCTGGTACCGCAAGGATCTGGTCCAGCAGTTCGGCGGTCCGCCCAAGACCTGGGACCAGATGATCGAGGACGCGGCCAAGCTCGCCAAGCAGGGCAAGCCCCATTACATCGAGGATCAGGGCGCGCAGTACGAGGGTCTCACCGTCTGGTTCAACTCGCTGGTCAACTCAGCCGCCGGCGAGATCATCTCTTCTAACAACAAGGTCGTGATCGGGCCGTCGGCGAAGACCGCGGCGTCGATCATGCAGCGGCTTGCCACCTCGCCGGCCGCCGATCCGTCGCTCAACGTCACCCAGGAGGGTCAGGCGGACACGGCGTTTGACCAGGGCACAGCGGCGTTCGAGATCAACTACCCGTTCGTGTGGGCCTCCGCCCAGAAGACCGGCCCCAAGGTCTTCAAGGTGATGGGATACGCGCCCTTCCCGCAAGTAATGCCGGGCCAGACTCCGCGCGTTTCGATCGGGTGCTACAACCTGGGGATCTCGTCTCACTCCCAGCATCCGCAGCTCGCCTTCGATGCGGTCAAGTGCCTGATCCAGCCCGCCAACCAGAAGACTGACGCGATCAAGGGAGGGCTCGCTCCCGTGGCCACAAGCATCTACGCCGACGCGGCCTTCGACAAGGCTTATCCCTTCCACGCTCTGATCAAAGCCCAGCTCGAGACGTACGGCCTTCGTCCTCAGACACCGGCCTACGCGGACGTTACGCTGGCGATTCAGAAGGCGCTCTCACCCACCTCGAGCATCGCCCCGAACACCGTCGTGAACAAGCTGCGCAACCAGATCAAGCTGTCGCTCTCATCGGCGGCGCTGCTATGAGCACCGAAGCTGCCACCGCTCCGAGTCCGGCGGCGGCGCCGCGCCGGCGTCACCTGACCGAGCGAACCCGCGCCGAGCGGCGCTTGGCCGCGATGCTGGTGGGTCCGGCGGCGATCGTCATGTTCGCCGTGACCGCGTATCCGATCATCGATGCGGTAGTCCTCTCCCTGCAGCGGGCCGATCTGCGCTTCCCGGCCAAGAACAAGTTCATCGGCCTGTCCAACTACGGCCACGTGCTCAGCGCGCCGGTGTGGTGGCAGGACGTGCTGCACACGGCGATCATCACGGTGATCACGGTCTCGATCCAGTTCGTGCTCGGCATGTGCCTGGCGCTGGTCATGCACCGAGTGATCTTCGCGCGGGGGCTGGTGCGCGGCGTGGCGCTGATTCCGTACGGGATCGTCGCGGTCGTGTCCGCCTACGCGTGGCAGCTGGCCTTCTCGCTCAACAGCGGCTGGATCCCCAAGCTGCTCGGGTTGAGCAGCGACCCGCTGAGCCACACGGTCGGACTCTACGTGGCGATCATCATCGCCGAGATCTGGAAGAACACGCCGTTCATGGCGCTGCTGCTGCTGGCCGGCCTGGCGCTAGTACCCGACGAGTTGCTGGAGGCGGCGAAGGTCGACGGCGCGACCACCTGGCAGCGCTTCATCCGGATAACGATCCCGTTGATGAAGCCGGCGATCCTGGTCGCGCTGCTGTTCCGCACGCTCGACGCGTTTCGGATCTTCGACACGATCTACATCTTCGGCCAAGGCGCCCAGAACACGGAGTCGATCTCGATGCTCAACTACTCGACCCTGCTCGACCGGCTCAACCTCGGGCTGGGCTCGGCGGTGTCAGTGCTGCTGTTCGTGCTCGTTGCGATCATCGCGGTCGTGTTCATGAAGGGCTTCGGCGCGGGCGCAACACCGGGAGCGACTGAGGCTTGAGCCTCCGCTCGCGTCAAGTCAGTGGCTGGTCGATGGCGATCTTCGTCGTCGTCGTCGTCTCGCTCGTGCCCGTGGTGTGGATCGTGATGCTGTCGCTGAAGACACCCGGGACGGCCACCGACGGGAGCTTCATCCCGCACGCGTGGACGCTGTCGAACTACAAAGACATCTTCAACACCAGCACGTTCACCTCCGCCCTGCGCAACTCGATCGGCATCGCGCTGATCTCGACCGCCCTGGCGGTGATCCTCGCCTCGGCGGCGGCGTACGCGATCGCCCGCCTCGAGTTCCCGGGCAAGCAGGTCATCCTCGCGGTGTCGCTGGGAGTGGCGATGTTCCCGCAGATCTCGCTGGTGGGGCCGCTGTACAACCTGTGGCGTCAGATCGGCCTCTATGACACCTGGCCGGGGCTGATCATCCCGTACATGACCTTCGCGCTGCCGCTGTCGATCTTTGTCCTGTCGTCGTTCTTCCGGGAGATCCCGTGGGAGCTGGAACAGGCGGCGCAGATCGATGGGGCGACGCCATTCCAGGCCTTCCGCAAGGTGATTGTCCCGCTGGCCACGCCGGGCATCGTGACGACGTTCATCCTCGTGTTCATCATCTGCTGGAACGACTTCGTGTTCGCGATCTCCCTGACCTCCACGGACAGCGCGCAGACGGTGCCCGCGGCGATCTCCTCGTTCCCCGGCGTCTCGCAGTTCACCGTGCCCTACGGCGACATCGCCGCCGCGGCGGTGGTCGTTACGGTTCCAGTGATGATTCTCGTGCTCCTGT
>JBPCQU010000067.1:0-8095 GCA_050997795.1 Solirubrobacteraceae bacterium
TCGCGATCGCCTTTGACCTCGGCACGACGACCGTCGTCGCGACGCTGCTCGACCTCGACAACGGACAGCCGGCCGCGGTGCGCTCGATGCTCAACCGCCAGCAGCCCTACGGCGCGGACGTGATCACCCGCATCTCGGCGACGATGATGGATGACCTCGCGCTCGGGGCGCTGCGCGACCGCGCCCACGAGACGATGGCGACGCTGTGCGAGGAGGTGTGCACCGAAGCGGGCGTCGATCCGCTCGAGGTCTACGAGATCACCGTGTGCGGAAACGTGACCATGATGCAGCTCGCGCTCGGTATAGACCCCGAGCCACTGTCGATGGCTCCGTTCACGGTCTCGACGCACGCCTTCCCCCCTGTGCGGGCGGCCGAGTTCGGGGTCGCGGTCCATCCCCGCGCGCCGGCGTTCGTGTTCCCCTCGCTGGGCGCCTACGTCGGCGGCGACATCGTCTCCGGGATGCTCGCCACCGGGTTGACGCGCGACCGCAGGCTGCGGCTGTTCATCGACGTCGGGACAAATAGCGAGATCGCGCTCGGCTCGGTCGAGCGCGTGCTGGCCACGGCGGCCCCGGCGGGGCCGGCCTTCGAGGCCGCGCAGATCCGCTGCGGGATGCGCGCCGCCGAGGGCGCGATCGAGGGGATGCACGTCGGCGAGGACTCGCTCTCGCTCGAGGTGATCGGCGACGCCGAGCCGGTGGGGATGTGCGGCTCGGGCCTCGTAGACGCGGTTTCGGAGCTCGTCCACCGCGGTCTGCTCGACCATTCCGGACGCTTCATCCCCGACGAGGACGCCGCGGCCCTGGCGCCCGGACTCGCGTCGCGACTGACGAAGATCGGCGAGGAGCGCGTGTTCGTCCTGCACTGGCGCGGCGAGGATCCCGCCGCGTCGGTCTACCTGTCCCAACGCGACGTGCGCGAGCTGCAGTTCGCAAAGGCCTCGATCGCGACCGGGTGGCAGATTCTGATGGCCGAGCTCGGGGTTACGCCCGACGAGGTGACTCAGGTGCTGCTGGCCGGGAGCTTCGGCGCCTTCTTGACACCGTTGAGCGCGGTCCGGATCGGGCTCGTGCCGAAGCTCGCCCTGCCCAGGATCGTGTCGGCGGGGAACGTCGCCGGGGAGGGCGCGAAGATCGCCGCGCTGTCGCTGCGCGAGCGGGCCGAGGCCGAGTCGATCGTGCGCGAGGTGCAGTACGTCGAGCTCTCCGGCCGGGCGGACTTCAACGATCTGTTCATCGACCAGCTCGCGTTCCCGGGATGACCGGATGACGAGCGGTGCGGTCATTGCCTGCGGAGCCCTGGCGGCCGACGTGCGGCTGGTGGCGCGCCGGCGCGGCTGGGACGTCGACGTGGTGCCGGTCGACGCGTTGCTGCACAACCGGCCCGAGCGGATCGCGCCCGCCGTGGCCATGCAGCTGCACGCGTTGCGCAGCCGCTACGAGCGCGTCGCCGTCGCCTACGGCGACTGCGGGACCTACGGGGCGCTTGACCAGACGCTGGCGGCTTTCGGGGTGCAGCGTCTGGAGGGGGAGCACTGCTACGACGTGCTCGGGCGCGCTGAGGTCGAGGCGGCGCTGCAGGAGGAGCCCGGGACCTACTTCTTGACCGACTTCCTGGCCCGCACGTTTGCCCACACGGTGCTGCGCGAGCTCGGCCTGGACCGCCACCCCGAGCTGCGCGACGATTACTTCGGTCACTACACCCGCGTGCTGTGGCTCGCGCAGCGGCCGACGCCCGCCACGCGCGTCTGCGCCGAGCGCGCGGCCGCAGCCCTCGAGCTACCGCTGGAGGTGCGCGACGTAGGGAACGCAGGCCTGGAGCGTGGTCTCGAGCGTCTGCTCGCGCCTACCTCCTAGACGCCCTCGAGCGACTCCGCCAGCAGGGTCGCCACGTCGACCACCCGCAGCTCGTCGCCCGTTCCCTGCACTCCGTCGTCGAGCATCACCGCGCAGAAGGGGCAGGCGACCGCGATCGTCCCGGCTCCTGTGGCGGCGGCTTCGCGCACGCGCTCGGCGTTGATCGCCTGGCCGCGCTCCTCCATCCACATGTGAGCGCCGCCGGCACCGCAGCAGAACGTCTGCTTGCCGCTGCGCTCCATCTCGACCGGCTCGCCGACCGCCGCGACCAGCTCCCGCGGCGGCGCGAGCACATCGTTGTGGCGGGCCAGGTAGCAGGAGTCGTGATAGGTGATCGACAAGCCCTCCGAGCGCTGGGGCACCAAGCGCCCCTCCGCGACCAGCCGCGCCAGCACTTCGGAGTGGTGCAGCACCTCGTAGTCGCCCCCGAAGTCGGGGTACTCGTTGCCGAGCGTGTTGAAGCAGTGCGGACAGCCGGTGATGATCTTGGTCACGCCCGCTTCGTTGAGCGTGGCGACGTTCTGCTCGGCGAAGGCCTGAAACACGTACTCGTTACCGATCCTCCGCGCCGGGTCGCCGGTGCACGCCTCGCGCGGGCCGAGGATTGCGAACTCGACGCCCGCGGTCTGCAATAGCTTGGCGGTCGACTCGGCGGTCTTGCGGGCGCGCTCGTCAAACGAACTGGCGCAGCCGACCCAGTACAGGTACTCAGGAGCCGGGTCACCGGGCTCGAGCACCCGGACCCCGAGCGCCGCTGCCCAGTCGGCTCGCTCTGACTGCGCCTTGCCCCATGGGTTCGCGGCGCGCTCCACGTCGCGCAGCATCGGCTCGGCCGCGGTCGGGAAGCTCGACTCGACCATCACCAGGTGACGGCGCAGATCGACGATGTGGTCCACGTGCTCGATCGAGACGGGACAGGCCTGCACGCACGCGCCGCAGGTGACGCAGTCCCACACCGATTCCTCGGGCACCGCGTCGGGCACCAGCGGCGCCAGCGATCCTTCTCCCGCGCGCGCCCGCACCAGCGAGCCCCCGTCGGCGAACACCTGGTCGCGCAGGCCCATGATCAGCAGCTTGGGTGACAGGACCTTGCCGGTGGCAAACGCCGGGCAGGCGTCCTGGCAGCGCCCGCATTCGGTGCAGGTAAAGGTGTCGAGCATCTGCTTCCAGGTCAGGTCACCCGCCGTGCCGGCGCCGAAGCGGATCTCTTCCTCGGGCACGTCTGGGTCGTCGAAGCGCAGCGGCTCGAGCCGGCCGCCCGGCCCCGTGCGCCCGTACCAGACGTTGAACGCCGCGCTCATGATGTGCAGGTGCTTGGAGCGCGGCAGGTAGGCCAGAAAGCCGAGAATCGTGAGCACGTGCGCCCACACGAATGCGCGCTCAAGCACCCGCGTCACGCCGTCGTGGCCGAACAACCCCGAGAGCAGATTCGACACCGGGGCCGATGACGCCGGCCACTCGTTCAGCCCCAGCGCAATCCGGCACGCGTGCCAGAGCAGCAGCGTGGTGGCGATTGTCGCGATCAACGCGAGGATGAAGTCCGCCTCGCCGAGGTGGCTGCCGGCAAAGCGCTGCGGCCGCTGGACCTTGCGGATCCACAGCGCCGCCACGACACCAAGCAGCACCAGCACGGCGAATACGTCGACGAGGAGGGCAAACCAGCCCTGGTGGCCGAGCCAGGGGAGCGTTGAACGCTTGTCCACCACGCCGACCAGCGCGATCAGGATCGTGGGGACCAGCACCAGAAAGCCCCAGAAGATGAACGCGTGAATCAGGCCCGGGCCGAGCCGCTGCAGCAGCTTGCGTTGACCGAGCACGATCGTCGCTTCGTTGCGCGCGCGGCGCGGAACGTCACCGGCTCGCCGCACGGGCGCCGCCGTGCGCATCAGTGCGAGCAGGAACCTGACCCGGATCGTGAACAACGTCGCGCTCGCCGCGAGCGCCGCTGCGAGCACGATCGCCGCGACCAGCACGCTCAGCCGCCCCTCGCCTTCCTGACCTCGGCCGAGATCGCGGGCACGATCTCGTGCAGGTCCCCAATCACGGCGTAATCGGCGCTGGCGAAGATCGACGCCTCGCCGTCGGGGTTGATCGCGAGCAGGCGCTTGGCCCCCTTGCAGCCCGCCATGTGCTGGGTCGCGCCGCTGATCCCGCAGGCGATGTAGATCTCCGGAGAGATCTTGGTCCCGGTCTGGCCGACCTGGTCGGTATGCGGACGCCAGCCGGCGCTGGTCACCGCGCGCGAGCAGCCGACCGCGCCGCCCAGCAGCTCGGCCAGCTCTTCGATCACGTCAAAGCCTTCGGCCGAGCCGACGCCGCGGCCGCCCGAGACGACCACGTCGGCGTCGCTGAGCGACACGCCAGAAGTCGACGCCGGGACGCGCTCGGCGACCCGCACGGCCTGATCGAGCTCGGAGGCGCCGTCGGTCACCGGAACCACCTCCACCCCATCAACGGGCCCGGCGGCGACCGCGTGCGCCGCGCTCGAGACCAACAGCGGCGAGCCGTGCAGACGCGCCTCCTCGAGCAGGCTGCCTCCCCAGCGGACGCGCAACACCGATGCCGGCTCGCCCGGGGCCACAGAAACGCAGTTGGCGGCCATCGGCTGGTCGAGCTTGGCGGCGACGTGGGCGAGCACCTCGTTGCCGCGATCGGTCCCGGGCGCGACCAGCGCCAAAGGAGAACGCTGCTCGATCAGCTCGACCAGCGTCTGCGCCCAGGCCGCCGGCGCGTAGGCGGCCGCTTCGTCGATCGCGACTGCGTCAACGGCTTCGTCGATCCCCCGCGCGAACGTCACCGCCTGCTGGGAGAGCTCATCGGCCGCGTTCTCGACGAACGCCAGCACCATCACAACACCCCGATCTCCTGGAGCACCTGCACGACAGCGGGCGCGGCCTCCGGGCCGCGGCCGAGGACTTGGGCCTGCTTGCTCGCGCTCTCGGGAAGCACCAGACGGACCATCTCGAGCTTGGCCTCGGTGACCGCCGGATTGGACGCGGCCAGCGGCTTGCGCTTGGCTCGCAGCCGGCCCGGGACCGACGGGTACCGCGGCAGGTTGATCCCCTCCTTGACCGTCACCACCGCCGGCATCGCCACCAGAAACACGTCCCGGCCGCCGGGCAACTCCTGCTCGCAGCGGAGCCTGTCACCCTCGACGGCGATCGCCTTGACGCCGGTCACGCACGGCAGCCCGAGCGCCTGGGCGACGCGGATCGCGACCTGGTAGTTGCCCGCGTCGGCGGACTCGTTGCCGAACAGGATCAGATCGAAGCTCTGCTCATCGGAGCCGATCGCGTCCACGATCGCCGCCGCCGTGGCCTGCGGATCCCACTCGCGTCCGTCGGTGACGAGGTGCATGCCGCGGTCGATCCCGATCGCCATCATGTCGCGCAGCTGCTCCTCGGCCTCGGCGGGGCCGAGCGTGAGCACCGTCGACGAGCCCCCGTGCTGCTCCACGAGCCGGATCGCCTCCTCGGCGCCGCACTCCTCGTGCGGGCTGATCGTGAACCCGAGATGACGAGTCTGGATCGCCCGCCCGTCTTCGGTCAGAGTGATCTTGCCGCCGGTCAGGGGAACCCGCTTGACGCAGACCACAACGTTCACGAGCGCACGCGGAAGTTGTCGGGGTCGAAGATGGGCGTCGAGCCTGCCACCGCGACGGTGACGGGATAGTGCTCGCCCATGTACTCGACGAGCAGCTGCTCGCCCTCCTTGGCGTGCTCGGGGGGCAGGTAGGCCATCAGGATGTGCTTGCCGATCGAGGGGCCTGCGCCGGCGCTGGTGACATACGAGCGCCGCCCCTTGGCGTCGGTGATCGGATCACCGCCGCGGGTGAGGATCGGCTCGCCGCCGAGCATGTAGCGCTTGACGCCGGACTTCGAGCTGTGGTCGTCGACGGTCAGCGTGCACATCATCGCCGCGGGCTCGGTCTCGCGGTGACGCACGTGCGCAGCCTTGCCGATGAAGTCCTGCTCCTTGACCTTGCCCCACGCCATCCCGGCCTCGACCACATCGTATTCGCCCTCGAGCTCGGCGCCGTAGGCACGGTAGCCCTTCTCGAGCCGGCCGGTGGTGCCGTACACGCCCGCCCCGACGGCAACCGCCCGGTGCGGAAGACCGGCTTCGGCGACGATGTCCCACAGCCTCGCCCCCTGCTCGATCGGCGCGTACAGCTCCCAGCCGAGGTCACCGACGTAGGAGATCCGCGAGGCCAGGACCTGCAGCGGCCCCACCTCGATCGTCTTGAAGCGGGCGAACGGAAAGCCCTCGTTTGACACGTCGTCGCTGGTCACGCTCGACAGGATGTCGCGGGCGCGCGGGCCCCACAACCCGAGCGTGCACCACGAGTTCGTCTGGTCGTGGATCTGCGCGCTGCCGTCGGCCGGCAGATGATCGGAGAACCACTTCAGATCGCACATCCCCCAGGCGCCGCCGGTCACCACCCGGAAGGCGTCCTGCGCGATCCGCATGATCGTCAGGTCAGCCTTGAAGCCCCCCGCGGGCATCAGGATCGGGGTGTAGACGACTCGGCCGACGGCGACGTCCATCTGGCGCATCGCCACGCGCTGGACCGCGTCGAGCGCCCCCGGGCCGGTGACGTCGAAGATCGCAAACGCACTGAGATCGATGTAACCCGCGCGGTCCCTCAAAGCTAAGTGCTCGGCGTTGATGATCGGCGACCACCAGCGCGCGTCCCACTCGGCTTCGCGGTTGGTGATCCGGTCGCCGAACTCGTCCAGCAGCGACGCGTTTGACTCGTACCATTGCGGCCGCTCCCACCCCGCGGCCTCGTAGAAGACGGCCGCGAGCTCCTGTTCGCGTTCGTAGAACGGGGACAGCTTGACGCGCCGGTCGGTCTCCCACTGCTCGGAGGGATGGACGATCCCGTACATCTTGTTGAACCCCTCAGCGGCCCGGGCCTGGATGTGGGCCCGCGTCTTCTGGTGCGGATAGGCGCGCGCGATGTTGGAGTCATAGACGTCGATCTCCGATTCGCCTTCGAGCATCAGCTCGGCCACCGTCTTGCCCGCGCCTGGCCCCTCCTTGATCCAGATCGCGGCCGCCGACCACAGCCCCTTGACCTCCGGGGTCTCGCCGATCAGCGGCAGCCCGTCGAGTGTCACCGACAGCAGGCCGTTGATGGCGTAGCGCTGGCCCACCGTCTCGTCCCCGACGATCTCGGGCATCAGCTCGAGCGCCTGCTCCATCTGCAGCTCGAAGTCCTGCTGGGTGAACGGGAGCTCGGTGGGGCTGAGCGCCGACTCCTCGATCGACGGGATCTCGTCGGCGTCGATCATGATCGGGCGGTGGGCGTAGGAGCCGATCTCCAGTCCGGTCCCGTCCTGGCGCTCATACATGTTGGTGTCCATGTCGCGAACGATCGGGTAGTCGACCAGCGTCTTGGGGTCGGCGAAACGAGGCGCCGGACCGATGTCGATCATCTGGTGCACGGCCGGCGTCAGCGGGATCTGAGCGCCGGCCATCTGCGCGATCCGCGGGCTCCAGCAGCCGCACGCGATCACCACCTTGTCGGCCGCGATGTCGCCGCGATCGGTGCGTACGCGCGTGATCCGACCGCCCTCGACGTCGAGCCCGAGCACCTCGGTGTTCGCCGACACGGTCATCCCGGCCTGCTGGGCACGCTCGCGCATGATCGTGGCCGCGCGGAGCGAGTCCACCACCCCGGCGCCTGGGGTGTAGAAGCCGCCGAGCAGCAGCTCCTCGTTGATGAACGGCACCAGCTCCTTTACCCCCGCCGGCGTCAGCAGCGAGACGGGCTCGATCCCCCACGTCTTGGCCGATACCACTCTGCGGGTCAGCTCCTGCATCCGCTCGGCGGTGCGCGCCACTTCGATCCCGCCGCACTCGAGGTACACGTCGAGGTCCTTGTACTGGCGCATGCTCTCGAGCGTCAGCGCGGTCATCTCCTTGGAGTGGTCAACCGGGAAGATGAAGTTCGAAGCGTGGCCGGTGGAGCCGCCGGGGTTCGGCAGCGGGCCCTTGTCAACCAGCGTGATCTCGGTCTCGCCCAGCTGCGTCAGGTGGTAGGCCACGCTGTTGCCGACGATCCCGGCGCCGATCACGACCACGCGCTGACGGGCAGGCAGCCGCCCAGGCTCAGATGTTGCCATGGGTCTGATATATCAGATGCAGGTCAGCGGCGTCAACGCGATCCACCGCCGAGACCGACCGCTACACTGCGCCGCGGCCGGCAACTACTCGCAAACCACGGACAGGG
>JBPCQU010000073.1:0-3974 GCA_050997795.1 Solirubrobacteraceae bacterium
AGCCTCTACGTCGGAGACATCTTCGCGAAGATGGTCATCGGAAACCTCGTGCTTCCGTCCGCCGTGCTGATGACGCGCGCGAGGCTTGAGTGTGTCGGGACCTTCGACGAAAGCGTCCAGGTGGCCGGGGAGGACTTCGACTTCTTCTTGCGGACCTGTCGGGAGGGCACGGTGGCCTTTGCGGACGTGCCCAGCGTGCGGTACCAGATCGGGCGCCGGGATCAGCTGACCCATCCCTCCAACGCGCTCCACCTGGCGCGCAACTACGTCAAGACGATGGACGCAGCGATTGCCCGGGATCCCCAGCGCATCGACCTGTCGCCGGCGGTGGTGCGGGCCGCGCGTGCGTACGGGCACGGCTGGATCGCGAGAGCCTATCTCGACTCCGGTAATTCACCCGCGGCGCGCCCGCACGTCCGTCGGGCTCTGCAACTGCGCCCCACCGACCGAAAGACGCTCGGGCTGGCGGCACTCGCCCTGCTGCCCGGGCCGGTGGGCCCGCAAACGCTCGCGCTCGCGCGCCGGCTGAGGGGCCTGGCCAGGCGTCACCTGGCCCCAGCGTCCACCAGCATCTAGCCTCGTGCGGCCGCGTGGAGCGGCGGCCAGAAAACGGGGCTGAGCGCCACATCCGGTTAGCCTTGGAACCATCACCGAGGCAGCCCGAGAACGCCACGTCCCCTTTGGCCACAAGGCCCTTGCTCGCCTGCAACGGCGCCTCGAGAGCGCGATCCGCGGTGCTCGGTCAAGCGGCGCTCCGATGCTCTTGAGCGTGAGCGCGGATACCGACCACGCCATCGATCCGAGCGCCGTTGTCGCTGCTTCGCGCCGGCCGGGCGAGTCCTGGTTCTGCTTGGAGCAGTCCGACCGTGAAGGCTCGGCGGTCGCCGCGCTCGGCTGCCTACGCGCGATTGAGGCGCACGGAGCCAACCGCTTCACGCAGGTGCACACGCGCTGGCAGGCGCTGGTCGCGGATGCGATCTGCGATGCGCGCGGCGGTCCCCAAGGCACAGGACTGGCCTGCTTCGGCGGCTTTGCCTTCGCCCCCGGCGGGGGCGCCACCCCGCCCTGGAGCGGCTTTGCCGCGGCCTCCCTGATCGTCCCTGAGGTCTCGTTGTCGCGGCGGGCGGGGGAGACCTGGCTGACGCTCAACACCGAGGTCGCCCCCGACGACACCGAGGCCGATGTGCTCGCCCGCTGCGAGTCGCGTCTGCGCTCGCTGCGGTCCGAGCGCTTGCCGCTCGTCGACCCGGCCCCGGCGGGCCGCTACGAGGTGTCGAGCCCGATGCCTCCGGCCCACTTCGAGGAAGCAGTGGCGCGAGCCGTGCAGCGGATCCGCGCCGGCGAGCTCGAGAAGATCGTGCTCGCCCGCGAGGTCGAAGTCCGTGCCCCGATCGCGCACGACCCGGCAGCGATCCTAGGGCTGCTGCGCGAGGCGTTCTCGTCCTCGTTCGTGTTCGCGGTGGGCCGGGGAGAGGCTACGTTCCTCGGCGCCACTCCCGAGCTACTGGTGCGGCGCGAGGGACAGCGCGCCACGACGGTCGCGCTCGCTGGCTCGACCCGGCGCAGCGCCGACCCGGCCGTCGACGACCATCTGGGCGAGGCGCTGCTGCGCAGCGACAAGGACCGCGCTGAGAACGCCGTCGTCGCGCGCAGGATCGCCCACGCGCTGCGCTCGCGCGCGGTCTGGGTTGCGGCGGCGCCCGAACCGGTGGTGGTCAGAGTCGCCAACATCCAGCACCTGGCGCGCCCGATCCGCGCCCAGCTCGCCTCTCCGGTCGGGGCGGTCGAGCTCGCCGGGCTGCTGCATCCAACGCCGGCGGTCGGAGCCGAGCCGGCCGCCGCGCTCGAGCTGATCCCGGCCCTCGAGGGTCTCGACCGCGGCTGGTACGCCGGGCCGATCGGCTGGACCGACGCCGGCGGGGACGGAGAGTTCTGCGTGGCGCTGCGCAGCGCACTGCTACGCGATCGGGTGGCGCGCTGCTACGCGGGGTGCGGGATAGTCGCCGGCTCGGATCCGGCCGCCGAGCTGGCCGAATCCGAGCTCAAGCTGCAGGTGATGCTGCCGGCCCTCGCGGGCTGAATTTCTAGCGCGGATCGCGTCCGAGCTGGCCCGCCAGTGCCACATCGGGCACCCTAGATGGCTGCCAGCGCGGCGTCCGCCAGGCGGCGGTGGAGCGTCAGGTTCTGCTCTCGGTCGGTGCGGACCTCGATGATCGTGGTCTGCTGGGACTCGAGCGAGCGGTTGATAGCGGTTCTGAGCTGGTCCTCGGTCCGGGCGTGCTCGTGCGCGCAGCCGTAGAGCGCCGCCGCGTGCTCGAACTGGAGTCCGTGCGGGGTTGCGACGTGCTCCTCGAATATGCCGCTCTCGCTCGAGACGGGGAGGAAGTGGAAGATCCCGCCGCCGCCGTTGTTGATCAGCACGACGGTCAGCCGCAGGCCCAGCCGTCGTGCCGTAAGCAGGCCTCCGACGTCGTGCGCGAGTGCGACATCGCCGATCAACAGCACGACGGGCGGGTGATCGGCGCCAGCGGCCGCTCCGAAGGCGCTCGAGACGGTGCCGTCGATCCCGTTCGCGCCTCGATTGGAGAGCACGCGCGGAAGTTCCCGGCCGGCCGGGAAGTAAAGCTCGACGTCGCGAACCGGCATCGAGGAGGCGACGAACAGGGTCGCTTCCGGCCCCAGCCATTCTCCCAGGCGGGATGCCACCAGCGGCTCGGAGAGGCCCGACCCGAGCTCTCGCTCGATCGCCGCCGCCGCGGCGCGGTCGGTCTCGCGCCAGGTGGCCAGCCATTGCGGATCGGATGGCCGATCCGGCTCCGGGTGGCTCAGGCTTGCAGCCCACATGCTCAGGGTTGCCCCCGGGTCGCCGGTGGCGACCAGGCTCAATCGTCCGTCGGGGTCCTGCCAAGCCGACTCGGGATCGAGCGCCACCTGCTCGGCAGCGACCAGCGACGCCAGCCAGGCGCGAAGCGGCTTCGAGGTCGGGAGATCCCCGACCCGGATCACCAGCTCGGGCTGCATCCGGCCGGCGAAGCCCTGGTCGCGCAGCAGGACGTCGTAGGTGGCGATCGCCGCTTGACCGTGACGGGCGCCGGATAAGGGGTCAGCGAGCAGTGGGTAGCCGGCCTCCTGTGCGAACCGAGCCGCCGCAGGACCGAGCTGCTCGCCGCGCTCGCTGCGTCCCGCCACGACCACGCCGCGGGCCGGGAGCCGCGGCGCCCGGGAGGGTGATCGCACGGGGGGGCTCGCAGTCACCCACGGCCGTCCGTCCGCGCGGCCGGGGACGGGGTCGGGCGGCAGCTCGGAGTCGAGCACCAGCGGCTCGCGCAGCGGGAAGTTGAGGTGCACCGGACCGGGACGGCCGCCGAGCGCGGTCAAGTAGGCGCGGCAGGCGAGCTGGCGGATCCAGCGCAGCGAGTCGTTGGTCGCCCGCTCGACTCCGACCTCGAAGAACCACTTGACGGCGTCGCCGTAGAGCTTGAGCTGGTCGATCGCCTGGCCCGCGCCGACGTCACGGAGCTCCGGCGGGCGGTCGGCGGTCAACACGATCAGTGGCACCCGGGCCTCGAAGGCCTCGATCACCGCGGGGGTGAGGTTGGCGGCGGCGGTGCCCGAGGTGCAGGTGATCGCCACCGGGCGCCCGCTCGCCTTGGCCGCGCCAAGGGCGAAGAAGCCCGCGCAACGCTCGTCGATGTGCGACCAGCAGCGGATGCGTGGCTCGCGCACGAGCGAGAGCACGATCGGGGTGCAGCGCGAGCCGGGTGACGTGCACGCGTGGCGCAGCCCAGAGCGCGCGAGCTCGTCGCTCAAGGCTCGGAGCAGCAGGTAGGAGTCGGTGGCGGTCATGATCTCGTCCGTTATGGCGTCAGGGCTCGTGCTGCTCCACGGCTTCACGCACACCGGCGCGAGCTGGGGGAGGGTGGTGGCGGCGCTGGGCGAACGCTACCGGCCGCTCGCGCCCGACATCCGCGGCC
>JBPCQU010000232.1:0-8480 GCA_050997795.1 Solirubrobacteraceae bacterium
GCAACTGGAGCGGCGGCACGTGGGATCAGACCTACGCCTCGAACTTCAACGACTCGGGCTACTACATCGGCGCCTGCCAGCAGGTCTGCAACCAGACCGTCAACCACGCGCACGGCGAGTTCAACGCGCTCGGCTACTCGGGCTCCAACTCCGGCGGCAAGCTCGTGATCGAGAACTCGGAGTTCAACCGCAACGAGGACGGGTTCGACACCAACAGCCAGAACGGCGACGACCCTTCGCCCCAGAACGGCGCCTGCCCAGGCAACGGGATCAGCCCGATCACCCACACCCACTCCTGCTGGGTGTTCATCCACAACTATGTGCACGACAACAACAACCCGAACGTGCCCACGGCGGGCTCCGCCGCGGCGGGACCGGTCGGGACGGGCATGTCGATCTCCGGCGGGCGCAACGACACGGTCATGGACAACACGTTCGTACGCAACAACGCGTGGGGCGTGATCCTGGTGCCCTATCCAGACAGCAGCGGGCCGCCGTGCGTCGGGGGGTCGCTGAACGCCCTCGGCCCGGGAAGCGGCTGCCTGTTCGACGAGCACGGCGATGCCCTGGTCGGCAACCGGTTCGGCGACAACGGGTCCTACGGCCACCCCAGCAACGGTGACTTCGCCCAGGTCAACCTGCAGACGAACCCCAACAACTGCTACAGCGCCAACACCGAGATTGGCGGCGGCAGTCTGAAGCCGGCGAGCGCGGCCGCCGCGCAGCAGTCGAGCCCGACCTGCAGCCCCACCCCGGTGGCGGCGACCAGCACCGACAAGGCCTTCTTCGGCGAGGTGCTGTGCGACTCGCAGATAACGGCCGGTTCGGCCTGTCCCACTGGCCCCTACCCGCGCCGCCAGCGCGTGGTCATGCACCGCCTACCCAAGGGCCTGCGGACGATGCCCAACCCGTGCGCGGGTGTCCCGAGCAACCCCTGGTGCGCCAGCCGCCGGCGCGGGCATCACTCCGGCTACTGACGTGGAACTCGGCGGACGGCGCCCGCCCCAGGGCGCCGTCCGCCTGACTGCGCCGTGGGCTGAGCGCATAACCTGACCCGAGGATGAGCTGCCTGGTCGTGAAGCTGGGGTCGAGCATCGTCGCCGACGAGCGCGGCGCCGTGCGCGAGGACGTGCTCGGCCGGATCTGCGACGAGCTGGCCGAATTGCACCATGGCGGGCGCTCGGTGATCGTCGTCACGAGCGGCGCGATCGCGCGCGGGATGGAGATCATGTCGCTCGCGCTGCGTCCGCGGGCGGTCGACGAGCTGCAGGCCGCGAGCGCGGTCGGCCAGGGCAAGCTCTACCAGGTCTACGACGAGCTGCTGCGCGCGCATGGGGTGCCGAGCGCCCAGGTGCTGCTGACCTTCTTCGACATGAGCGCCCGCACGCACTACCTCAACGCCCGTCAGACGCTGCGCAAGCTGCTCGACTGGCGCGTGGTCCCAGTGATCAACGAGAACGACACGACGACGACCGACGAGATCTCGTTCGGCAACAACGACTTTCTCGCCGCGCAGGTATCGATCCTGCTCGGCGCCGAGCTGCTGCTGCTGCTCACCGACTCCGAGGGGGTCTTCACCGCCGACCCGCGCGTTCACCCCGACGCCCGGCTCGTCGATCGCGTGACCGACTTCACCGAGCTCGAGGCGCATGACATCGGGCACGCCCCCTCGCCATTGGGGTCGGGCGGGATGCGCTCCAAGGTGGTTGCGGCCGAGATGGCGACCGCCGCCGGCATCGCGACGGTGATCGCGAGCGGGCTGGCGCCGGGGGTGATTGGAGCCGCCGCGGCCGGCGGCGCGGCCGGAACGAGCGGTGGGGGGACGTTCTTCCCCGCGCGGGAGGGGCGCTATTCGAGCTTCAAGCTGTGGCTCAAGTACGCCAAGCCGCCCCGGGGGAGAGTGCTGGTCGACGCCGGCGCCGCCCGGGCGCTGCGCGAGGGCGGGACGAGCCTGTTGCCGGTGGGCGTGGTCGACGTGCTCGGTTCCTTCGACGCCGGCGACGCGGTCGAGATCGTGTTCGACGGTCACGTCGTCGGCAAGGGGATCTCCAACTACTCGGCGGCGGAGCTCGTACGGGTGCGCGGATTGCAGTCTCGCGCGGTGCGCGAGCAGTTGCCGCGCGCGAGCGAGGAGGCCATCCACCGCGACTACTTCGTGCTCGCATAGCTGGTTCGCGCCACCGCTAACCTGTATCGGCGATGGCCAGCACCGCGGTATCGATCGCCTACACCTGCGCCGGCGCCAAGCGCGCGGCGCGCGAGCTGGCGACGCTCGGAGCCGGCGTTAAGGACGCTGCGCTGGAGGCGATCGCGGCGGCCCTGATCGAGCACGCCGAGGAGATCCTCGAGGCCAACGCGCGTGACCTCGAGCTCGGGCGTGAGCACGCCCTGTCCGACGCGCTGCTCGACCGGCTCGCGCTCGACGATCGCCGGATCGCCGAGATGGCGGCGGGGGTGCGGAAGATCGCTTCGCTGCCCGATCCGGTCGGCGAGGTGATCGACGGATCGCGCCTGGCCAATGGACTCGAGCTGCGGCGGGTTCGGGTTCCGCTCGGCGTGATCGCCGTCGTCTACGAGGCCAGGCCGAACGTCACGATCGACTCCGCGGCGCTGTGCCTGAAATCGGGCAACGCGGTCATCCTGCGCGGCTCGAGCTCGGCCGCGCACTCCAACGCCGTCCTGGCCGCCGTCGCCTCCGAGGCCGCCACCTCGGCCGGCCTGCCCGCGGACGCGGTCTCGCTGCTGGCTGGCGGCGATCACGACGAGCTGGCCGAGCTCGCGACCCAGGCCGGCGTAGTCGACCTGATCATTCCCCGCGGCGGGGAGGGACTGAAGGCGGCGCTGAAGGGCGTCGCGACCGTGCCGGTGATCTACGCCGCCTCGGGCAACAACCACGTCTACGTCGACGCGAGCGCCGATCTGGAGGCGGCCCAGGCGATCGTGCTCAACGCCAAGCTCCAGCGCCCCGGAACCTGCAATGCGGCCGAGAAGCTGCTCGTGCACGCAGACGTGGCAGAGGTGTTCTTGCCGCGAGCCCTGCGGGCGCTGAGCGACGCCGGGGTCACGCTCCACGGTGATCCGCGCGCCCGCGCCGCAGCGCCAGGGGTGACGGTCGATGCCGCGAGCGAAGGCGACTGGGACACCGAGTACCTGGCGCTCGAGCTGGCGGTCGCCGTGGTCGACTCGGTCGCCGATGCGATCGCGCACATAACCGCCCACGGCAGCGGGCACTCCGAGGCGATCGTGACGCGGGACACGGGCTCGGCCCGCGCATTCCAGCTCGGCGTCGACGCGGCGTGCGTGTACGTCAACGCCTCGACCCGTTTCACCGACGGGTATGAATTCGGCAAGGGCGCGGAGATCGGCAACTCGACCCAGAAGCTCCACGCTCGCGGTCCGATCGGCCTGCAGGAGCTGTGCACGTTCAAGTACCTCGTCGAGGGCACCGGCCAGATTCGTTGATGCCGGATGACTCACGCCGCCTCCATGGTGCGAGCCCGGACGGCGAGCGGAGGCTGGGCGTGAGCCGGTAGTCGGAGTCGCCGTGCGCCTCGGAATCCTCGGCGGGACGTTCAACCCGCCACATCTCGGTCACCTGGTGTGCGCCCAGGAGGCCTACCGTGAGCTGGACCTCGACCGATTGGTGCTGATTCCCGCGCGCATCCCCCCGCACAAGCCGGTAGAGCACGAGCCCGGTGCCGATCACCGGCTCGAGCTGTGCCGGCTCGCGGCGGCCGGCGACGAGCGCTTCGCGGTCTCCGAGATCGAGCTCGGCCGCGACGGGCCGTCGTACACGGTCGATACTCTGCAGCTGCTGAGCACTGAAGCGTCCGATACCGAGCTTGTCCTGATCGTTGGCGGCGACATCGCGGTCGGCCTGCCCAGGTGGCGGGATCCGGAGCGGGTGCTGGAGCTGGCGACCCTGGCGATCGCAAAGCGGCGCGGCACCGCCCGCGCGTCGGTGCAGACGGCGCTGCGGGCGCTGCGAGGCGGCGAGCGCGCACAGTTCTTCGAGATGCCGCGGATCGGAGTGTCCTCGACGATGATCCGCAAGCGGGTCGCGGCCGGCCAGCCGATCCGCTACCTGGTTCCCGATCCGGTCGCGCAGTACATCGATCGCCACGGGCTGTACGCGTGATCAGCCCGGAGCAGATGGCCGCTGCGGTGGCTGAGCTGGCCTCAGACCGCAAGGCGCTGGAGATCGTACAGCTGGATCTGCGGGGGATGATCGGCTACGCCGACTACTTCGTGATCTGCACCGGACGCACCGACCGCCAGACCCGGGCGATCCACGACGGCATCCACCAGGGGATGAAGTCCGCCCACTCGATCCTGCCGCGTCGCGTCGAGGGGCTGACCGAGGCGCGATGGATCCTGATCGACTACCTCGACGTCGTGGTTCACATCTTCACGCCTGACACGCGCGAGTACTACCGGCTCGAGCAGCTGTGGGGTGAGGCGCCGTCACTCACGGTCGGCGCGGCCGCGCGCTAGGCGCCGTCGCTCGCGATCGGCCCGGCCGCGCGTTAGAGCGCCGTCATCAGCTTCGGCGCCACTTCCTTCTTGCGGCTCATGACGCCCGGCAGCGCGATCGTGCTGTCGTGTTGCTCGACGCCGAAGCTCCGCGCCACGGCGGCCACGTCACCGGCCACCAGCATCTCGGTCCCGTGCTCGAGCACGTCGGTCACCATCAACGCGTACAACGCCAGCTCCTTGCGCTCGCGCTCGCGTCGGATCGCCTCGAGCAGCTCGTCCTTGCGCTCGAGCAGGGTCCGGCCAACCACCTCCACCTGCGCGATGCAGATCGTGTGACCGCCGCGAACCTGGTAGCGCTTGGCGTCTCGGGTGACGATCTCCTCGGCGCTGACCTCGGAGACGTCGGCGGTCGCCTCGAACATCTCACGCCCGAGCTCGCGCGCGTCGAGCGCGAGCGCGCGCTCGAGATAGGCCACGACAGCGTGATCGCGCTCGGTGGTCGTGGCAGAGTTGAGGATCACCGTGTCGGACAGGACCGCGCCGAGCAGCATCATCGCGGTGGTCCGCTTCGGCTCGAGTCCGTTCTGGCGGAAGCGCTCGACCACCAGCGTGGCGGTCGAGCCGACCGGGTCGAACGTCGCCGTCACCGGGATCCGGGTCTCGATCGAGCCGATGTGGTGATGGTCGAGGATCTCGATGATCTCGGCCTGACCGATTCCGATCGCGCTCTGGGCCTGCTCGGCGTGGTCGACCAGCACGATCCGGCGTCGCGGCGGCGAGACCAGGTCCGAGCGCGTGATCAGCCCGATCGGGCGCTCGTCCTCGTCTATCGCGACCGCCGCCCCGTAGTAGAGCTCCTTGATCTGCTCAGACATGTCGTCGACGAGGAAATCGGGCGTCACGGTCAGCGGCTCGGACTCCATCAGCGCTCGGCACGGCGCGGCGAGCGTGATCATCCGGCCCGAGACATAGCTGTCGAGCGGCGAGACCACGATCGCCGTGCCCCGATTCCGTGCGCGCTCGAGCGCCTCGTCGGCCGGCCTGGCCGAGTTCGAGACGACCACCAGCGCCGCGCCGAGCTCGATCGCGAGCAGCTGCGCCGCGGTCCGGTTGCCGACCACGACCACATCGCCGTCGGAGATGCCGCTGTCGGAGCCGGTGTCCATCGAATGGACCCAGACCCGGCCCGAGAGCTGGCGGTCCTCGCCGGTGAGCAACTCGCCCTCGAGCACGGCAACCACGGCGCTGACGTACGTGGGGGCGTCCTCGAGCGTCGAGGTGCGGCGAGATTCGCGGATGTAGCGGCGGGCGAGCGCGCGCTCGGTGAGGACGCCGGTCAGCGCGCCGTGCTCGTCGACGATCGCCACGAGCTCGAGGTCGGCGCTCCCCATCGCGAGGCCCGCCTCGCGGATCGGATCGTCCTGACCCGCGATCGGAAAGCTGGTCTGCATCACGTCCCGTGCGCGCGGCATCACGTGCGGGAGGTAGAGCGGTTCCGGAGCGCCGCTTCGCTCCAGCAGCCACCGGGTCTGCGCGTTGCAGTCTCCGAGCCGAACCGCGATGTACTCGTTGGCCGGATCCAGCCTGGCCTTCAGCTCGGCGTATCCGATCGCCGACGCGATCGAGTCGGTGTCAGGATTGCGATGGCCGCTGACGTAAATCGGGGGCACGAACGGCGATTATCGCCCGATTCGGGGCGGCTATGGTTACGGCCAAAAGGAGGAGCCAATGCCGACAGCCCCGACGCTGCTTCCCACCCAGATCACGCAGGGCGCCGCGCCCGGCCTGAACTACCGCCTCGAGGGCGAGCTCGTGCCCGTCCTGCACATGGCCCTCGACGGCCAGGTGCCGGTCTACTTCGAGCACCACGTGCTGCTGTGGAAGTACCCCAGCATGCAGGTGGGACTGCACCCGCTCAAGAAGGGGCTCAAGCGGCGCGCGTTTGGCGGTATGCCGCTGCTGCTGATCGAGGCCCAGTCGAGTGGAGAAATAGCCTTCAGCCGTGACGCCCCTGGCCACATCGCAGCGCTGCACCTGCCCGCGGGAGCCGGGATCGTCGTCTGCGAGCACCAGTTCCTGGCCGCGACCGGCAACGTCCAATACGACTACAGCCGGATCAAGGGTTTCGCGAACATGCTCTACGGCGGCGGCTTCTTCGTCGATGAGTTCTACGCCGCCGACCAGGAGGGGGTCGTCTGGGTCCACGGCTACGGCAACGTGTTCGAGAAGGTGCTCGAAGCGGGGGAGACGATCGACATCGAGCCCGGAGGCTGGGTCTACCGGGACCACTCGGTGCAGATGTCCCAGGAGGTCTACGCTTCAAGACCGGGCTTCTCGGCGGTGGAGGCGGCAGCCTCGTTTTCAATCGCTTCACCGGCCCCGGCCGCGTGGGGCTGCAGAGCGCCTACTTCCATCCCCCGGTCAGCGAGGGTGCCGGCGGCAATGCCCAGCGCGGCGGAGGCGGACTGGGCGACCTCGTCGGCGGCCTGCTCGACAACTGAGGGCGAGCGCCAGTGACATGACCCATCCGCCCGGGCATCTGGCGGCCCATCCACTCCCGCCGGGGATCGTCGGGGCGCTGGGTCTGGGCGGCTATCAGCTGCTGGCCGACCTCGCGGGGGTCGGCGCCGGGCGGCTCGGTCCGCAGGCGTTCCTCCTCGTCGCGCCCGAAGCCGACCCGTCTTTGCCCGACCCCGGGACGCAGATCGCGCTGCACCACCGCCGCCTCAAGGACGAGGCCGAGCTCGCGTCGTTCACGCAGCTGGCGGCCCAGCTCGGCTACCTGCGCCTGTCGGGCTACCGGCTGGCGCTCGAGCGCCACGGCCTGCGAAGCAAGGTCAACGTCGTCAACCCGGCCACCGGCGGGATCGCTGCCACGATCCCCGACAAGCACCCCGGCGGGCTGTTTCCGGGAGGCGCCGGCGCCGCAAAGCTGCTGGCGTCGGTGCGGGCGCTTCCCCCGGCGGGCCCGGCGCCAGACCTGCAGAATCCCGAGCTGATGCGCCAGGTGTTGCTCGCGCTGGCGCTCGGAGACGACAGCGTCGGTGGGGCGCAGGCCGTCGAGCTCGCCGACCGTGCGCTGGAGCTCGCCCGATCCGACGCGGCGCTCGATCCGCCGGCAGCGCTGGAGGCGGCCAAGGACGATCCGCCGGCGGCGTGAGACGCGCATGGGGGGTCGCGAAGCGCTCGGTAGTGTCCTTCTACGACGACCAGGTGACCCACCACGCTGCCGCGCTGACCTACTACGCGCTGATGTCGCTGTTTCCGACGCTGCTTCTCGCGGTGTCGCTCCTGGGCCTGCTGGGCGAGTATCCGGCCACCTACGACGCGATCATCAACCACTTGCACCGTGTCGTGCCAGCAGTCACGCTGGCGCCCCTCAACGCCGCGGTCCGGGCGGCGCTGAAAAGCAAAGGCACGGCCGCAGCCGGCCTCGCGGTGGCGGTCGTGACGGCTCTCTATGGCGCTACGGGCTACCTCGAAGCGGCACGGCGCGCGCTCAATGTCGTGTTCGAGACGACCCACGGTCGCAGCTTCTTGCGCCGCAAGCTGACCGACATCGCCTCGACGTTCGTCCTGATGGCGCTGGTGCTCACCACGCTGGTGCTGATGTTCGCCGGCGGGGGCATCGCCAGGGAGGTGCTCGGGGGCGAGGCCGCTTTGGTGTGGCGCATCGCCCGCTGGCCTGCGGCCGTCGTCAGCGCGCTGCTCGTGTTCTCGTTGATCTACTACGTCACGCCCGACGTGAGCCAGCGCGCCTTCCGATGGATCACCCCGGGCGCGCTGGTCGGGGTGGCGGTGTGGCTCGCGGCGTCGGCAGCGTTCTCGGAGTACCTCGCGAACTTCAAGAGCTTCAACGTGACCTACGGCTCGTTCGCGGCGGCGATCATCCTGCTCGTCTGGCTGTGGCTCACCAATATCGCTCTGCTGTTCGGCGCCGAGGTCAACGCGGAGATCGAGCGCACCAAGGAGATCGCCGAGGGGGTGCCCGAGCCCGACACGCT
>JBPCQU010000046.1:0-20931 GCA_050997795.1 Solirubrobacteraceae bacterium
ACGTAGTCGCCCAGGCCGGTGTCCTCGACCTTCAGCACGTCGGCGCCGAAGTCGGCCAGCAGCAGCGAGCAGAAGCCTCCGGGCAGCAGGCGGCTGAGGTCGAGCACGGTGAGGCCGTCCAGGGGAAGGCTCACGACGAGGCGAGCGCCGCGGGGATCCCGAGCAGCGTGCGGGCCTCCTGGACGGTGGCCGGCCGCCGGCCGCAGTCCTCGGTGAGCCGGCGGGCGCGGGCGATCAACTCGCCGTTGGAGCGCGCCATCGCGCCGTCGGGCAGGTAGAAGTTGTCCTCCAGGCCGACCCGGATCGACCCTCCCAGGGTCAGCGCGGCGGCCACCAGCATCCACTGGTCGCGACCGATCCCGATCACCCCCCAGTGGTGCTCGGAATCGCCCCCGGCCCCCCCGTGCAAGTTTTCAGCCATCTCTGCCAGGTTGCGGGCGCTGGCCGGTACCCCTCCGACCACGCCCATCACGAAGTCGGCGTGCAGCGGGGCGTCGAGCAACCCCATGTCGACCAGGGGCGCCAGCGACCCGACGTGCCCCAGATCGAAGCACTCGTGCTCGGGCTTGATCGCCAGCCGGCGCATCGCCTGAAGCAGCTCGATGATCTCCTCGAACGGGTTGGCGAACACGAACTTGAACACGAAGTCCTTGCGTGAGCGCGAGTACTTGGCGTAGTTGAGCGAGCCCATGTTGAGCGCCGCGACCTCGGGGCGGCAGGCCTCGAGGTAGGCGACCCGCTTCTCCACCGGCACTCCGACGGTCCCGGTGGAGAAGTTGATGATCGCCCGATCGCCCACCTCGGCCCGGATCGCGTCACGGATCGCCCGGAAGTCCTGCACCTCATAGCTCGGGGTGCCGTCGGGGGTGCGGGCGTGGATGTGGATGTGGACCCCGCCCTCCTCGACGATCCGCCGCGCCTCGGCGCCGTACTCCTGCGGCGTGTACGGGATCGCGGGGCACTGCTCGCGGCCCGCGATCGCGCCCGAGATCGCGCAGGTGATGATCGCTGGATCGTCGAGACTCATCACACCGGCACTACGCCCGAGCGCTTCCACGGCCGCTCGACCCGCTTGCCCGCGGACACCTCGAGCCCCCGGCAGATCGTCTCCCGCGTCTGACGGGGATCGATCACGTCGTCGATCATGGCGTTGCCGGCGGCGACGTAGACGTCGATGATCTTGCGGAACTCGTCGATCAGCTCCTGGCGCTTGGCCCCCGGGTCCTCGGCCTCCTGCACCTGCTTGCGGAAGATGATCTCGACCGCGCCCTCGGCCCCCATCACGCTGATCTCGGCCGACGGCCAGGCGACGATCAGGTCGGGCTCGTAGGCGCGGCCGCACATCACGTAGTAGCCGGCGCCGTAGGCCTTGCGCAGCACGACCGTGACCTTGGGGACGGTCGCGTTCGCGGTCGCGTAGAGCATCTTTGCCCCGTGGCGGATGATCCCCGCCTCCTCGACCTTGGTCCCGACCATGAAGCCCGGCACATCCATCAGATAGACGAGCGGGATCCCGTAGGCGTTGCACAGGTTGATGAAGCGTGCGGCCTTGTCGGCCGAGTCGTTGTCGAGGATCCCGCCGAGCTGCTTGGGCTGGTTGGCGACGATCCCGGCCGGCCGGCCGCCGAACCGCGCCAGGCAGGTGATGATCGTCTTGGCGAACTGCGGCTTGAGGTCGAAGTAGACGCCGTCGTCGACGATACGCCGGATCACCTCGTACATGTCATAGGGCTTGCGGTTTGACGACGGGAGCACGTCGAGCAGCTCCTCGTCGCCGCGCTCGATCGGGTCCTGCGTCGGGACGATCGGCGGCGCCTGCTCGCAGTTCTGGGGGAAGTAGCTCAGATAGCGCTTGATCTGCTCGATGCACTCGGGATCGTCGGCGACCTCCAGGTCTCCGACCCCCGACTTGCGGCAGTGAACGCGCGAGCCGCCGAGCTCCTCCTGGGTGACGTCCTCGCCGACCGCCGCCCGGACCAGATGGGGGCCCGCGAGCGCCATCGAACCGCGGCCCTTGACCATCGGCACGAAGTCCGCCAGACCTGGTATGTAGGCCGTGCCGGCCGCGCACGGGCCCATCAGCGCCGCCACTTGGGGGATCACGCCCGAGTTGATCACCTCTTCGCGGAACAGGTGACCGCTGCCGGCGAACAGCGACCCGACGGCTTCCTGGATCCGCGCTCCGGCCGAGTCGAGCAGCCACACCAGCGGGATCCGCTTGCTCAGCGCGAGCTCGCGCAGGCGCGTGACCTTGAGCTCGCCGGTCATCCCCATCGAGCCGGCCATCACCGTGAAGTCGTACGCCGCGACCGCCGTCAGGCGCCCCTCGACCTTGCCGTAGCCGGTGATGACCCCGTCGGCCGGCGCCGCCTTTCCGTCCATCGCGCGCTGGGAGAAGTGCGGCCGGCCGTGGATCCCGAGCTCGACGAACGTCCCCTCGTCGATCAACAGCGCCAGCCGCTCGCGGGCGGTCAGCTTCTCGCGCGCGTGCTGGGCGGCGATCTTCTCCTCACCGCCGCCCAGCTTCAGGGCCTCGCGGCGGGCGTGGAGCTCCTCGGCCAGGGGGCGGAGCAGGCTCGTGCTTTCGGTTTCGGTCGACACGGTGAGAAGTGAGACGTCCTACTTCCTACTGTGTCAGGCCGGCCGGGGCGGCGTCAAGCCGAGGGGCGCCGGCGATCGGCAAGCCCCGCGCGTCCCTGCGTGCCCCTCAGCGCCCCTTCCACTCGGGCTCGCGCTTCTCGAAGAAGGCGCGTACCCCCTCCTGGATGTCCTCGGTCGAGAAGGCGATCGTCAGCTGCGAGCGCAGGAAGTCGATCGCGTCGGCGTAGGCCATGTCCTGCTGGCGGAAGATCGCGTCCTTGCCGAGCTTCATCAGCGCCGGGGACTTGGCCGCCAGCTTCTGCGCCCACTCCGACACGGCGGCATCGAACTCATCGGGGGCCACGACCCGGTTGACGATCCCGATCCGCTCCGCCTCCGCGGCCGAGATCTGCTCCCCCAGCAGCATCAGCTCAGCCACCTTCTTGCGCGGCACGTTGCGGTAGATCAGCGCCATGATCATGAACGGGAACAGACCGACGTTGATCTCGGGCGTCCCGAACCGCGCGCCCTCCTTGGCGACGACCAGGTCGCAGGCGAGCGCGAGCCCGAGCGCGCCCGCGAGCACGTGACCGTTGGCGGCGCAGATCGAGGGCTTGCCGAGCTCGCCGAGCAGCCGGAACACGCGCGGGAAGCGCTCGGTGGCGAAGTGCTTGTGCACGAGCGAAAGCTCGGCCGCGAACCCCCCCAGGTTGCCGCCGCTCGAGAACACCTTCTCGTGCGTGGAGGTCAGCACCAGGCAGCGCACCGCGTCATCGTCACGGGCGGATTCGAGCGCGGCGATCAGGTCACCGAGCAGCTCGTCCGAGAGCGCGTTACGGGTCTCGGGCTGGTCCAGCGCGATCGTCGCCACGCCGGTGGCGGCGATTTCGTAGCGCAGCGTGGCGTAGGCCATTTGGCCGGAAGGGTACCCCTGGCGTCAAGTGAGAAGTAGGAAGCGCTACTGTTCACTTTCGCCGTCCGCCGCCCGCGCCGCGACCCAGGAGGAGCCCCCCGCATGGCCACCGATGTCCTCAAGCCCGACTTTGCCACCGAGCGCAAGCACTTCATCTTCACCGACGAGCACCAGCAGCTGCGCGAGTCGATCCGCCGCTTCGTGATCAAGGAGCTCCAGCCCCACGCCGAGGAGTGGGAGGAGACCACGTTCCCCGACTGGGTGTTCGAGCGGATGGGGGAGCTCGGGTTCCTGGGGCTTGACAAGCCCGAGCAGTACGGCGGTCAGGGCGGCGATTACTACACCAGCCTGGTGCTGGCCGAGGAGATCGTCCATTCGCACTCGGGCGGGCTGGCGATGGGCGTGGCCGTCCAGACCGACATGGCGATGCCGCCGATCCTGGCCTTCGGAACCGAGGAGCAAAAGCAGCAGTGGGCGGTGCCGGCGATCAAGGGCACCAAGATCCTCTGCATCGGGATCACCGAGCCCGACGCCGGCTCCGATGTCGCCGGGATCAAGACCCGCGCCGCGCGCGACGAGGCCACCGGTGACTATGTGATCAACGGCTCCAAGACGTACATAACCAACGGCCACCGCGCCCACGCGATCGTGCTCGTCACCAAGACCGACCCCGTGGATTCTGAGCGCGAGCATGCGAGCGGTTTCACGCTCTTCCTGGTGGCGATGGACACTCCGGGAGTGATCCGCGAGAAGCGCCTCAAGAAGCTCGGGATGCACGCCTCCGACACCGCGCTGCTGGCCTTCCAGGACGTGCGGGTGCCCGAGTCCGCGGTGCTGGGCCAGGTCGGCCGGGGCTTCTACCACATCATGTGGGAGCTCCAGGGCGAGCGGCTGATCGGCGCCGCGGGCTCGGTGGCGGGTGCGCAGCACGTGTTCGACCGCACGCTGGCCTACGCCAAGGAGCGCAAAGCGTTCGGCCGCGCGATCGGCCACTTCCAGGTGATCCGCCACAAGTTCGCCGAGATGGCGACCAAGATCGAGACCGCGCGGCAGATGGTCTACACGACCGCGTGGCGCTTTCAGAACGGCGAGTACCCGGTGCGCGAGATCACGATGGCGAAGCTGTACGCGGCCCGGATCGCGGTCGAGGTCGCCGACGAGTGCATCCAGATCCACGGCGGCGCGGGCTACATGCAGGAGTACGGGATCGAGCGCTCGTGGCGCGACCTGCGCCTGAACCGGATCGGGGCCGGCACCGACGAGATCATGCTCGATGTGATCGGCCGCTCCTACGGGCTCTGACCACAAATCCCCCAAGCCCGTCCGCCCAGGCCCCGGCGCGGCCGAGGCGTCCGAGGCGGAGAAGCGCCAGCCGGTACCACCATTCACCGCCGAGCACGAGCCGCTGCGGGCCGAGATCCGCGAGTTCGTGCAGACGCGCCTTCACCCCCACGCCGACGAGTGGGAGGAGGCGCGCTGGTTTCCCAACGAGGTGTTCGGGTGGCTCGCCGAGGCCGGCTACCTGGGGCTGACGTTCCCGCCCGAGTACGGAGGCGGGGGTGACACGGTCGCCGCCGCGGTGCTGGTGGAGGAGCTCGCGCGGTGCGGCTCGGGCGGACTGGCCGCCGGGCTCGGGGCGCACGCGGGGATCGCCCTGCCGCCGATCAGCACCTTCGGCACCGAGGAGCAGAAGCAGCGCTACCTGGTCCCGGGGCTGCGCGGGGAGCTGGTGGCGGCGCTGGCGATCACCGAGCCCGACGCGGGCTCGGACGTCGCTTCGATCAGGACGCAGGCCAAGCGGGTCGACGGCGGCTACCTGGTCAACGGCGCCAAGACGTACATCACCGGCGGGGTGCGCGCCGACGTGCTCGTGACCGCGGTGCGAACCAAGCCCGAGGGTGGGCACCAAGCAATCTCGTTCCTGATCATCGAGCGCGGCCAGGGCGTGACCTCCAGCGCGTTGAGCAAGCTCGGCTGGCACGCCTCCGATACGGCCGAGATCGCGTTCGACGACGTGTTCGCTCCCGACGAGAACCTGCTCGGCTCCGAGCACGGCGGCTTCTACCTGATCATGGCCAACTTCCAGTGGGAGCGGCTGCTGATGGCGCTCGGCGCGGTCGGCGCGATGCAGGTCTGCTTCGAGAAGACGCTCGCGTTCGCGCGCGCGCGGGGGGCCAGCGGGCGACCCGGTGGACCCAGTCAGGCGGTTCGCCACCAGCTGGCCGAGATCGCGGTCACGATCGAGGCCGGACGCGCGGTCACCTACGCGGCACTGCGCCGCCACGTCGACGGCGAGGACGCGGTCCGCGAGGTCACGATCGCCAAGCTGCGGACGCAGCGGGCGGCCTTTGAGGCGATCGACGCCTGCCTGGCGATCCACGGCCTCGATGCCCCGCCGGAGCTCGAGCGCGCCGCGCGCGACGCGCGACTGGGGCCGATCGGCGGCGGCACCGACGAGATCATGAAGGAGATCCTGGGGCGCTCGCTCGGCCTGTAACCAGTGCGGGGTCAGCTACGCTCGCGAGACATGGACTCGACGCGAGGGCAGCTTTTGATCGCCGGCCCCGGGCTGCTGGATCCGAACTTCTTCCGCACCGTCCTGCTGGTGGTCGAGCACACCGAAGAGGGCGCACTCGGCCTGGTGCTGAACCGCCCCTCGGAGACCACCGTCGGCGAAGCTACCTCCGATGAGCTCGAGCAGCTGCTCGAGCTCGACGATCCGCTGTTCATCGGCGGGCCCGTGCAGCCGTCGGCGCTGATCGTCCTGGGCCAGTTCGAGGACCCCGGCGACGCCGCACTGATCGCCTTCGACGACATCGGCGTGCTGGCCAACGCCGCCGCCGAGCAGCCCGCCGGCGTGCGCCGTGGCCGGGCGTTCGCGGGCCACGCGGGGTGGGGTCCGGGACAGCTCGACTCAGAGCTCGAACGGAGTGACTGGATCCTGGAGTCGGCCGCGGCCCAGGATGCGTTCACGGAGGCGCCACTCGAGCTGTGGGAGACGGTCCTGACCCGCAAGGGGGGCAGCTACGCGCTGGTGGCGCGGATGCCGCCCGACCCGTCGGTCAACTAAAGGCGCCGCGATGGCGCCCGAGCACGCCTCTCGCCCCCCTTCGCACGGCCACGCCCACCCCCACTCGCACGGGCGCGACGCCGAGCGCGGCGCGCTGAAGGCCGCGCTGGTGCTGATCGTCGCGTTCATGCTGGTGGAGGTCGTAGCCGGCATCCTCGCCTCCTCGCTGGCGCTGCTGTCTGACGCGGCGCACATGATCACCGACGCGGTCGCGCTGGCGATGTCACTGGCGGCGGCGCGGCTGGCGTCCCGCCCGGCGAGCGGAGCCATGACCTACGGCCTCGGGCGGGCGGAGATCCTCAGCGCGCAGGCCAACGGCGTCACGCTGCTGCTGCTCTCGGTCCCGATCGTGATCGACGCGGTCTCGCGCCTGTTCTCGCCCCCGGCCGTGCGCGGCGGCCCGATGCTCGCGGTGGCGATCGTCGGCGTGGGGGTGAACCTCGTCGCGGCGCGGATCCTGGCCGGAGGCGCCAACCCGCGGCGAAGCCTCAACGTCGAGGGCTCCTACCGCCACATCCGGACCGACCTGTACGGGTTCATCGCCACCGCCGCGGCGGCGGCAGTGATCCTCACGACCGGCTTTGCCCGCGCCGACGCGATCGCCTCGCTGCTGATCGCCGCGCTTCTCCTTTACGCCGCCTACGGGCTGCTGATCGCCTCGGGCCGGGTGTTCATGGAGGCCGCGCCCGCCGACCTCGATCCGGAGCGGATCGGACGCGCGCTGGCGGGGCAGCCGGGGGTGGTCGAAGTCCACGACCTCCACGTCTGGGAGGTCACCTCCGGCTTCCCGGCGCTGTCCGCGCACGTGGTCGTGCGCGCCGGGGATGACTGCCACCAGCGCCGGCGCGAGCTCCAGGCGGTGGTCAAGGAGCGGTTCGGGGTCGGGCACACGACGCTCCAAGTCGACCACGAGGCGGCTGCCCAGCCGCCGCTCCAGATCGAGCTGCCCGGCCGCGAATAGACTCGCGCTGCCCGAGTAGACTCGCGATGCGATGAAGGTAGTCAAGCCGGGAGAGGATCGCGACGTCCCGCGCGGCGTCGTCGGCAGCGCCGAGATCTCGCAAACGACGGCGGGCGCTCACAACATCTACATGGGCCGCTTTCGCGTCCCGCCCGGCGCCCGCTCGATGCCGCATTACCACGACGAGTGCGAGAGCGCGGTCTACATGCTCTCGGGCGTCCTGCTCGTCAAGTGGGGCGATCGCCTCGAGCAGGTGCTCGAGCTCGAACCGGGTGACATGGTCTACGTGCCACCGCGCGAGACCCACGTGCTCGAGAACACCTCCTACGCCGAGGCGGCCGAGTACGTCGTGGCCCGAGATTCCCCCCACGAGGACGCGGTCGTCGTCCCGTGGGCGCAGGAGGAGGCGTGACACACGCCACCGGCTTCCTCGAGGGAGCCGGCGGGCGGCGCATCTTCTGGCAGACGTGGAGTCCCGAGCGCGAGCCGGAGGCGGTGATCGTGCTCGTGCACGGCGCCAGCGAGCACAGCGATCGCTACCGCCACGTGGCCAGCGCGCTGGTGGAGGACGGCTACGCCGTCTACGCCCTCGATCACCGCGGACACGGGCGCTCCGAAGGGGCGCGAGCCGTGATCGACTCACTCGACAACGCCGTCGCCGACCTGCACCAGCTCGTGCTCGAGGCACGCGAGCGCCACCGCGACCTACTCGTGTACATGCTCGGACACAGCATGGGCGGAACCGTCGCGCTGGCCTACGCGATCGAGCATCAGGACGTGCTGGCCGGGCTGATCCTGTCCGGTGCGCTGGCGGCTCTGCAGGCCGCGCCGTTGCCGCTGCGCCTAGCTGGCCGGCTGCTCTCGGCGGTGGCGCCGAGCTTCCCGCTGGTCGCGATCGACGCCTCGCTGGTCAGCCGCGACCCGGACGTAGTCGATCGGTACGTATCTGACCCGCTCGTGCACCACGGCAAGCTGCCGGCGCGCACCGTCGCCGAGCTGACGGCGGCGATCGAGCGCTTTCCGGCCGCCGTCGCAGCGATCACGATCCCCACCCTGATCCTCTACGGGACCGCTGATGGGCTCTGCCCGCCGGCGGGAAGCCAGATGCTGGCGCGGCGGATCGGCGCCGCGGACAAGACGCTCAAGGCCTACGACGGGCTGTACCACGAGATCCTCAACGAGCCCGAGCGCGATCAGGTGCTGGCTGACATCCGCGGCTGGCTGTCGCAGCGGGTGGGCACCGGGACCGCGCCGAGGTCGAACCGGCAGCCGGTGAAGTAACCGCCCGCCTCCGAGAGCAGGAAGCAGACCAGGGCGGCGATCTCCTCCTCGGTGGTGCGCGAGCCCGGGCAGATCGCGACCGCGGTGACCTCGAAGCGCGCCCACTCGACCGACAGCGTCCGGGCCAGGTTCTCGATCGCCGATCGCGCCGCCTCGGCGTGCGCGCCGGCGTCCGGCCGCGGTGCCACGAACAGCAGCTTGCCGGCGCCAGCGGCCGGGATCAGCGCCCCGGTGGCCACCGCCCGCGCGCACACCCACGCGAGCTCGAGCGCGTTCCGCAGCCCGGCCTCGCCTCCGGTGCCGAAGCTCACGCCCGCATCCAGCACGAGCGCGTGCAGCGGCAACCGCTGGGCCACCCACGCCGCGACGGCGTCCTCGCCGTCGACCGCTGCGTCGCCAATCGAGTCCACCCACGCCCCGAGCCGCGCGAGCTGGGCAAGGATCGCCACGCCACCCCCACCCGCAAACGCGGCCCGACAATCGTCCAGGAGGTCGTCGCGAAACGTCACGCGGCCGCCCGCGCCCGCGCCGCTCGCAACGCTCCCGAGTGCCCGAGCCGCTGCAGCTCGGAGTGCATCTCGCGGATCCGCTCGAGGATGAAGTCGGCGGCCTCCTGCTGCTGGTCGCGCGTCGGCTGCTCGATCGCCTCGAAGCGAAACGGCTCGCCGTAGCTCACGGTCACGCGCGGGAACTGCAACCGCTTCCAGTTGCGCACCTGGTGTGAGCCGAGAATCGCCACCGGCACCACCGGAGCGCCCGACTCGAGCGCCAGCCGGCCGATCCCCGGCCTCGCCTCGTCGGCGAGCTGGCCGTTGCGCGAGCGCCCGCCCTCGCAGTACATGCCGATCGCCCCACCCCGCTCGAGGATCTTGTACGCGCTGGTGAACGCCTCCTCGTCCTGGTGGCCGCGACGCACCGGGAACACCCCGCCGTGGCTGAACACCCACTGCGGGATCCCCGGTGCGAACAGCTGGGACTTGGCCATGAACTGGACGCGGCGGCGGACGAACGCCCCGGTGAAGAAGTGATCCATGAACGAGGCGTGGTTGGGCGCCAGGATCACCGGCCCCCCGGGGACGTGCTCTGAGCCGATACCGCGGGCCCTGAACGTGATCAGCGCGTGCAGGACGGTCGCGATCCGGACGATCTCGTAGACCTTGGCCTCGGGCTCGCCCGCGCGGACGCGCGCGTGGTACTGGTCGAAGTGCTCCTTCGGCCGCGGATCCCGGTAGCGCTGAGGCTTGAGCTCGACGTCGTCCATCGGTCAACTGATACCCGTCAGGCCATGAGTCGTTGCGCAAACGCCTCGAGTCCGGCCGGCCATCCACCGGGGGAGGCGACCGCGCCGCGCATCTGCTCCCAGCCGTCGCCGTGGCGCTCTAGCCCGCGGTGCTCGAGCTCCACCCGAGTCCGCTCGGGCGTCTCGGAGACGAACCGGACCTCGACCTCGCTGGTGCGCTGGGGGTCGGTCTCGCGCTGCCACTGGAGGTTGATGTCCCAGCTGAACACGACCCGCTCGGGGGGTTCGTAGACGAGTACCCGCGCCCACCGGCACTCGCTGCCGTCGACGCCCCGGTCATAGATGTGGCCGCCGGCGCGCGGCTCGAACACCATCTCGGCCAGCTCGCCCTCGAGGATGTGGTGGTCGCGATTCCACCAGCTGCCGATGTCGTCGGTGAAGACCGAGAACGCGCGCTCGATCGGCGCCTGGACGACGACCGCGGTGCGGACCGGTGTGTCTGTGGACTGCGTGGTCATGAGACCTCCTCGTCTCGTAGTTCGGCGGTCGCCTTGAACGCCGTCAACGCTTGGTTCCAGAACTGATCGAAGTAGGCGCGCAGGGCGTCGACCCCGGTCAGATCGAGTTGGTAGATGCGGCGGTTGCCCGCGCGCTGGTCACGGACCAGCCCGGCCTCCTTGAGCACCTTGAGGTGCTGGGAGACGGCGGGGCGGCTGACCGGGAGGCCGGCCGCGAGCTCCCCGACCGACTGCGGGCGGGCGGCGACTCGCTCGAAGATCTCGCGTCGGGTCGAGTCTCCGAGCGCCGTCAACGCTTCTGCATCTGCATAAGCCACCACTTACGGTAAGTCTACACTTACGCAGCCAATCGTGTCAAACGCGACCTGTTCGTCCTCTGAGCACCCAGCGGGCCAAGCCGTGGAAATCCACGTCGCTCCCCGCGGATCTTCCACGCAGCGCACGCCAGACGCCCCAAACGTGGAAACCCGCAGACGCCCGCTGCGGGATTTCCACGCAAACGCACGCTCGCGACGTGAGAGGCCTCCGGGGCGAGGACTCCAGGGAACGCCCAGGTTGCCGGACCGGGGGTCAGCCCTGGAGCGGCAGCACCAGCGCCGGCTTGTCGATCTGGTGCTCGGTGGTGGTCGAGACGACCGAGGTTCCGATCGCGAAGAACTCGATCACGTGCGAGCCCCAGCCGTGGCTGCGCTCGATGATCCGCGCGCCCACGATCCCCTCGGACTGGAGCTCGTCGGCCTCGTTCTGCATCCGCTCCATCGCCAACTCGCGCGCCTCGTAAAGCGCCTGGGTGAAGTTCGGCATCTCGACGTTTCGGCCCACCTGCTTGAGCGAGGCGAGCATCCCCTGGCGGGCGACGTGATAGACGCAGTTGCCCATCACCAGACCGGTGGGGCGATACCCGGCGCGGAGCAGCGTGGCGAAGTCCTGCCCGCTCATGTCGGAGGTGAACGGCCGCCCGTTCGGCGCCCGGTGAAGCTCGCCCGCGGCGTGCTTGACGGCCGTCCCGACGGCGATGAACTCGGCCAGGTCGGCCCCCCAGTCATAGCGGCCGATGTCGAGCCGGACACCGACCACACCGTCTGCGCCCAGCTGGTCGGCCTCCTCCTCCATGCGCGTCATCGCGAGCTCGCGCGCGTGATACATGGCCTGCGTGAGGACGGCCATCTCCTGGCTCTGGTTCCACATCGCCTGCTGGAAGCCGATGTGGTAGATCGAGCTGCCGAGCACGAGCCCGAGCGGCTCGAAGCCCGACTGCTTGACGAGCAGGAACTCGTTCACCGACAGATCGCTGGTGAAGAACCCGCGCGCGACATCCTTCTTCATCCGCGCGATCCGCTCGAGCCCCGATTCGGGGATCCCGGCGAGCGAGCCGGGCTCGTAGGACGCCGCGTGCGGCCCCTCCGCGGCGGCGTCCTGGACCTGCGCCGGCTGTCTGGACTGCGAATCGCCGTCGTCGCGCTTGAGGAAGCCCATGTGTCTCCTATTCGTTGAGCAGGCGCTCGAGCGCCCGCCTCGTTGTCTGGCTGCGCTGCGCCTCGGCCGCCAGCGCCGTGCCGAGCACCGTGAGCCAGGTGTCCATGTCGACAGTCTCGTTCTTGATCACGATGCCGCCCGAGAGGCGCGAGCACCGTGTCTCGACCCCGGCCCCGCTCGTCTTGAGCTCGAGGCGCTGGCCCCCCGCATCGAGCGCGATCCGGTGCACCATCTTGGCGCCGAACAGGCCGTCGCGACGGCGCTGCACACTCACCCCTCCGGGCACCGCCTGCTCGAGCTTGACCGCCAGCGCCTCGACGAACGCCCTGAGGTCGCTGGAGTCCGCCCGCAGTGACGCCGCGAGCAGGTCGATGTCAAGCGCTGCGCCTGGTTCTCCGTGTACATCGTCGAGGGTCATGACCGTGGGGCCTGAGCCTACGCCTCGTTCCGCGCGGGCGCCCTGCCCTGGTTTGGGGTGCAGCCGGCCGGGCAATAATCGCCGGATGACCAACTCAGTCCCAGAGCTCTCCCTCTCAGATTCAGCGGCCATTCCCCAGCTCGGCTTCGGCGTCTTCCAGGTCCCACCGGAGGACACCGCCGAGGCCGTCCGTCAGGCGCTGGCGACCGGCTACCGCCACGTTGACACCGCGGCGATGTACCGCAACGAGGCGGGCGTCGGCGAGGCGGTCAGGACGAGCGGCCTGGATCGCCAGGAGCTGTTCGCGACCACCAAGCTGTGGAACAGCGACCAGGGCCGTGACTCGGCCCTGCGGGCGTTCGAGCGAAGCCTCGAGCGGCTGCAGTTCGACTACGTCGATCTGTACCTGATCCATTGGCCAGTCCCCTCCCGCGACACGTACGTCGAGACCTGGAGGACGTTGAGCGAGCTGCAGGCGGACGGGCAGGCGCGCTGCATCGGCGTTTCGAACTTCCAGGTCGCGCATCTGGAGCGGATCATCGACGCGACCGGGGTCGTTCCGGCGGTCAACCAGATCGAGCTTCACCCTTCCCTCCAGCAGGCTGAGCTGCGCGACTTTCATCGCCGGCACGGAATCGTGACCGAGGCGTGGAGCCCGCTCGGCCAGGGGGCCGCGCTGAAGGATCCGACGATCGCCGAGATGGCCGACGAGCTCGGACGGACTCCGGCCCAGGTGGTGCTGCGCTGGCATATCGAGCTCGGCAACGTTGTGATCCCCAAGTCGGTGACCCCGGCCCGGATCGAGGAGAACTTCGACGTCTTCGGCTTCGAGCTCGGCGAGGAGCGTATGCGGCGGCTGGCGGAGCTCGACGCCGGCGAGCGGATCGGCCCCAACCCGGACCAGTTCGCGTCCGCCTGAGTCGGTTTTCTGTAACCCTGCCCGCCAGACGGTCTTCCTCGGCGGCCCGACCAAGTGAGGATCGCGTCACCACGCGCGTCTATCCTCGGCAGTCACACGATCACCTGGAGCCCGAGTTGCCCGACGTCGAAGCGCACATCACCGGCACCGTTTGGAAGATCGAGGTCGAGGTCGGCGACAGCGTGCAGGAGGGCGACGCAGTCGTGATCCTCGAGTCGATGAAGATGGAGATGCCGGTCGAGGCCGAGGATCCCGGCGTCGTCAAGGAGATCCGCTGCAGCGAAGGCCAGTCGGTATCCGAGGGCGACACGCTCGTTGTCCTCCAGTAGTTCCGAGGGAGCGCTGCTGATCGACGAACCCGCGCCGCACGTGGCGCGGCTCGTGATCTCTAATCCCGGCAAGCGGGGCGCGCTCGATCAGGCGATCCTCGACCGCTTCGCCACCGCGATGCCCGAGCTCGAAGCGCGCTGCGTGATCATCACCGGCGAGGCGAGCACGTTCTCGGCCGGTTACGACATCGGTGACCTTCCCGACAACGTGCTTGCCGACCAGGCCGAGAAGCTCGTCGCGCACCCGTTCGCCGCCGCGATCGACGCGATCGAGGCGTATCCCTACCCCACGCTCGCGGCGCTCAACGGTCACACGATCGGCGGCGGGCTGGAGCTCGCGCTGTCCTGTGACCTGCGGATCGCCGCGAGCCCGATCAAGCTCGCGATGCCACCGGCCAAGCTCGGGCTGGTGTACTCGCATACCGGAATTCGCAAGTTCATCGACGCGATCGGCGCTCCCCGCACCCGCGAGCTGTTCCTGGTCGGCAACCGGATCGACGCCGCCACGGCCCACACGTGGGGACTCGTCAACGCGGTGGTGGAGCCCGAGCGGCTCGGCGAAGCCGCGCTCGCGCTGGCAAGCGAGATCGCCGGCAACGCCCCGCTCGCCCAGCTCGGCAACAAGCGCGTGATCCGCGCGGTGCTCGACGCGGAGGCGACGCTCGCGCCCGGCGTCGAGCGCGAACTGCTGGACCTTCGGCGCGCATGCTTCTCCTCGGAGGACTTCCGCGAAGGCGTGCGCGCGTTCGCCGAGAAGCGCCCGCCCGAGTGGAAGGGCCGCTAGCGGCGCGCGCTGGCCTTGCTCCACTCCGCCTTGTGCGCGCGCTTGGCGGCCTGGTAGTCGACCAGGGCCTGCGGCGAATCGACGTCCCCGAGGGTTGGATGCGACGGAACCAGGTCGGCGGCGACCGCGACGTCGAAGCGCTTGGCCAGGACCGACCCGAGTGACTTGATCTTCATCTCGCCGAACCCCGGCAACGCCGCGAGGTTGGCGCGCAGCGCGTCGGCATCGGAGGCATCGCTCCAGATCCGAGCGGCGTGGCCGTCGTATTCGTCGCGCACGTGAACGGCCATCGCGTGGACTCGCTGGGCCATCGAGCCCGGGAAGCGGTGGATCGCCGGCCGGGTCCTGAACACCGGTTCGAGCTCGGCGCCGGCGAGCGTGGCCGCATCGATCGCTCCAAGGCGCTCGCGCAGCTCGAGAGGGCCGGAGAACGCCTTCTGCACCGATACCTGCTGGTCGAGCACGAACCCGATCAGCAATGCCATCGGGTCAGACGCGATCAGCTGGTTGGCTTCGTCTGAATCGGTGAAGTAGAGACGGTCGGGCACGTGCGGCCGATCATAGAGCGGTTTGAACGTCCGGCCGGGTGTCTAGCGTCCCGCTCGATGCCGCCGCTGATAACTTCCGAGGAGGCGCAGCGCCTCGGCGAGCTCGTGGACCGGGCCGAGATCGGAGAGTTGGTGGAGCGCGCCTGGAGCGCGCGCGTGGAGCGGTTCGCGGACTCCACCGACATGTGCTCGCTGGTCAACGCCAAGTCGGGCGGCTGCGCGGAGGACTGCGGCTTCTGCGCCCAGTCCAAGTACGCCGAAGCCCAGACCCCGCTGCACGCGATGATGGGGCCGGAGCAGATCCTCGAGCACGCGCGGGCCGCGGAGGCGGCCGGCGCCCATCGCTTCTGCATGGTCACCCAGGGCCAGGGCCTCTCGAGGCGCGACTTCGAGACCGTGCTCGCCGGCGCGCGGCTGGTCGCGCAGCACACCAACCTCAAGCGCTGCGCTTCGGTCGGGCACATGTCACCGGGCCGCGCCAGAGCGCTCAAGGAGGCCGGCGTCCAGCGCGTGCACCACAACATCGAGACCGCCGAGTCCCGTTACCCGGAGGTCTCGGCCACGGTCCGCTACGAGGGCCGGCTGCGGACGATCGCCGCGGTCCGGGAAGCCGGACTGGAGACGTGCGTGGGCGGGATCCTCAACCTCGGCGAGACGGGGTGGCTGGAGGGCGAGACGCCCGATCTGGTCTCGGCCGCGCTCGGAGCCCGGGCGGACGCGTTTGGGGAAAGCGCGGCGACCGGCGACGGGTTGAAGGTGAGCCTTTGGGATCCCTCGACGCAGCTGCGGTTCGCCGCCAAGCGCGCGGTCCCGCCCCGACCCGACGGGTCCTTCAATCAGACCCCGAATCGGACCCCGCCCACCCGAGTGACGGCGTGATCGAACTCGAGGCCCGTCTGGACGAGCTAGAGGCCCTCGGGCTCCGGCGCCGGACGCGCCTGGTCAGCGGGCCCCAGGGGCCGCACGTGCTGGTCGACGGCAAGCCGGTCCTGCTGCTCTGCTCAAACAACTACCTCGGGCTCGCCGACCATCCGGCGGTTCGCCAGGCGGCGGCCGATGCGGCGATGCGCTGGAGCGTCGGGGCCGGCGCTTCACGCCTGGTGTCGGGCACGATGACGATCCACCGGCGCCTCGAGGAGCGCCTGGCCGCCTTCAAGGGACGCGAGAGCGCACTCTTGTTCGGCTCCGGGTACCTAGCCAACGCGGGCGCGGTCGCGGCGCTCGCACGCCCCGGCGACGTGGTCTTCTCCGACCAGCTCAACCACGCGTCGATCAGCGACGGCTGCCGGCTCTCGGGTGCCGACGTGTTCGTCTACGAGCACTGTGACACCGACCACCTGCGATGGGGCATCGATCAGGCCGAGGGCCGGGGCGCCCTGATCGTGACCGACAGCGTGTTCTCGATGGATGGCGACGTGGCGCCCCTGGCGGAGGTCGTGGAGCTGGCGCAGCGCTACGGATTGCGGACGCTGGTCGACGAGGCGCACGCCACCGGGGTGCTCGGACCCGGGGGCCGGGGGGCGCTGGCCGAAGCCGAGCTCGAGGACCAGGTCGACGTGATCGTTGGCACGCTCGGCAAGGCGCTCGGCTCCTACGGCGCGTTCGTGGCCTGCGACCGGCAGATGGCGCGCTACCTCCTCAATGCGGCGCGGACGTTCATCTTCTCCACCGCGCCGGCGCCCCCGTCCGTCGCAGCCGCCCTGGCGGCGCTGCACCTGCTCGAAGAGCGTCCGCACAGGGTGCAGAAGCTCGCTGCCAACGCCGCCGCGCTCCGCGGGGCGCTCGAGCGCGAGGGGTTCCCGGTGTCCGGGTCGCGGACGCAGATCGTGCCGCTGGTGATCGGCGAGGCGCAGGGGGCGATGCGGATCTGCGAGGCGGCGCTGGCCGAGGGCGTGTTCGCGCAGGCGATCGGCCCCCCGACCGTCCCTCCGATGACCTCCCGGCTGCGCCTGGCGGTGATGGCGACCCACCGCGAGGAGGAGCTTCGCGCCGCGGCGCGCACGCTCGGCAGCGCGGCCCGCGCCGCCGGCTTTGATCCGTGGACTCGGGTCACGGGAGCGCAGGCGCCGCCGAGCGAGGTCGAGCTCGAATATGAGCTGGAGCCCGAGCTCGAGCCGCGGACCGCAGCGATGAGCTCCACGCCAACCGCGGGCGTGTTCGACTTCGAATCGGTGCCGCCGGTCAGGCGCGCCGCCTAGCCGCGGCGCGCCGTGCGCGGCTGTTTCGTCACCGGCACCGACACGGGCGTTGGCAAGACCGTGCTGGCGGCGGCGATCGTCGCCTCGCTGCGGGCGCGCGGCTTCGACGTACGCCCGCGCAAACCGATCGTCACGGGGCTCGACGAGCCGCCGGATCCCGATTGGCCGCCCGATCACGAGCTGCTCGCGCGGGTAGCCGGGTGCCGGCCCGAGCAGGTGGTGCTCGAGCGCTACGGGCCGGCGGTCTCGCCGCACTTCGCGGCGCAGCTCGCCGAGCGCCCGATCGAGCTCTCGTCGCTGGTCACGCGGTTGCGGGCGGCGGCCGCGCCCGACGCGGTGCTCGTGGTCGAAGGCGTCGGCGGGTTGCTCGTGCCGCTGCACGAGGACGTGAGCGTGCGCGATCTGGCCCGCGAGCTGGGCCTGGCGCTGGTGGTCGCGGCGCGACCGGGGCTGGGCACGATAAATCACACCCTGTTGACGCTCGAGTCGGCGCGCGCGGGCGGGCTCGAGGTCGCGGGCGTGGTCCTGACCCCGTGGCCGGAGCACCCCGGGCGATCGAACGCTCAAACCGGGCGACGCTCGGGCGGCTCGGAGAGGTGGAGGTGGGCACGCTCGGCGTGGTGGCGAGCGCCGAGCCGGCGGCGTTGGCCGCGGCGGCCGCGGCGCTCCCACTCGGGCGGTGGATGGGACTGGGGTAACTTCAGCGGCGTGCGGCCGCTCCGAACGCTGATCGCTGCGCTCGCGCTCGCGGTCGCGGGCATCGTCACCCTGACCGCGACTCCGGACGCGGTCGCGGCAGCGAGCGACTATCAGCGCGTCCTGCAGGTCTACGAACGCGCCGGCTCGATCCCCCCGTGCACGTTCTCCAGCCCGGAGCTGGAGGATGCGCTGAAGGGGGTCGACAGCTATGGGGCCCAGTACTTCGCCGACTTCACCCAGGCGATCCAGGACGCGCTCAGCGCCCGGGCGGCGGGCGCCTGCTCGCCCCCGCCGCAGGTGAGCGCGGCGGCAGCCGGTAAGAGCGGGCCCGGCGTCGGGATCCCGGCCCACCTCGGCCCGCTGACCGCAGCCACCAACTCGGGCGTGCCCGCGCCGCTGGCGCTGCTCGGAGTGCTCGCTGTGCTCGGAGTGCTCGCGGGTGGGACCGCCTGGGCGTTACGCACGCGTGGGCGCCACGCCCGTCCTGGTGGTGAGAATGAGAGTGAGAGTGAGAGTGAGACTCATTCTGATTCTCACCAGCGGGGATCTCAGCCGGCGGCTCGCACTCCGACCGAGCGGCTGTAGGCCACCTGACCGGCCGATGACTTCCACTCGAGCCTGACCGCTCCGGTCCCCGGTAGCGCCAGGCGCGTGAGCAGGACCCCCGTGCGGTTGCTCGTCGTCACCGCCGCGATCGAGCGCCAGGCGCCAGCGCTCGGGCGCCACTGCACGAGCGCCCGCTGCCTGGTGCGGTTGGGAGCCAGGCGCAGCATCCCCCACACCGTCACCCGCCGGCCGCGCGTGAACACCGGATCCGGGACGAAGATCGGCAGCCGGTAGGAGTACAGGGAGGGCTTCGGCGCGCCGTCGAGGTAGACGAGCCCGGTCTGGAAGGTCGACCAGTAGCCGACGCTCCCGCGCGGATAGGAGCGGTCGGGCGCCGAGTCGTAGAGCAAAAACTGCGACAGCGTCCGCACGCGCGGATCGCGCCAAGCCATGTACTCGGCCTGGTCCAGGTAGGCGGCCTGACGGGCGGGGCTGACGCCCCGAAACGGATTCGGTGGGAACGTCTCATAGCCGTACTCGGTCAGGTAGACCGGGAGCCGGCGCGCGACCGAGTAGGCGGCGAAGATGGCGTCTAGGCCGTGCTCGAGGCGGTTGAGGTTCGACAGGGGAACGAAGTTCGGGTCACTCATCCGCGCCGCCGGCGGGAGGAAGAACGAGTACGGATGGTGCGCGAAGCCGCGGGCGGCAAACAGCCCCGGATGCGCGGCCACGAACGCCGAGCGAGGACCGCCGTCCGGGCAGCCCAGCGCGGTCGCGGCGATCCCCGCGAGCGGCCGGTAGTCCCGGCCAACGCAGTACAGCGCCCGCAGGAACGGGATCGGCGGTACCGGGTGGCCCAGGCTGCGCTCGTCTCCCTCGGGGGCCAGCTCGCCGATCAGGATCGTGTCCGAGCGGTGACCGGTGCGGCGCAAGGCGGCGTTCGCGGCGTCGACGTAGCCCCGGTACAAGCTCGCCGCCTCCAGCACCGGCGCCGACGACGGACCGCTCAACTGGGGCGCGAGCCACCCCGGCTGGTTGGGCTCGTTCCAGACCGACCAGTAGCCGACCCGGGGTAGCGGCGCGTGCGCACCGGGCGGGACGTAGGTGCCGCTGTAGCGCCGCCCGGCCGCGAGCACGAACTCCCCGAAGTCGGCCGCCGAGGGGGCATAGTGGTCAGCCTGCCTGGCGACGGGCGCTCCGGGGCGCATCGCCCACAGCGGACCCGGCGCCGTGACGTCGAGATCGACCTCGATCCCCCGCGCCCGGGCGAGGCCGAGCAGGCGGTCATACGGCGCCCACGCACGCGGCGGGTAGGCCGCGGGGTCCGAGGCGTCAAAGCCCAGCGGACGGACGCTCGAAGCGGCGGCGGGCGCGACGTTTGACCACAGCAGCGTCACGCGCAGCCGGTCGACGCCGAGCGCGCGCAGCGCGTCGAGCGCCTGGATCACCGTCGGCGTCGGGCTATAGATCAGAAGCCGGTCGTCCTGGAACATCGACTCGATCGCGCGCGAGTTCGTGCTCGTCACTTCCGGCAGCGGCGACGCGTGCCCGCTCCCCGGCCCCTCGACCAGCCCGACCGCGCCCGCCACGCCGGCGGCGAGCACCGCCAGCGCCGCCAGCCTCCCGGTGACCTGGCGCCGGCGCGATCCTGAACGCTCTGCTGGCACCGGGAAAGCCTGCCAGACACGGCCCGGGCAAGCCGCCGCTCAGAGCACGCCCCCTCACCGCGGGCTTCCGACCGCCCCCCGGGTTAGGTTTTGCGCCAATGCGCACCACCGCCGAGCTGGTGCAGTCCGACCGCCGCCACGTCTGGCACCCGTTCACCCAGCAGCAGGGCTGGTCCGAGGAGGAGCCGCCGCTGGTGATCGACCGCGCCGAGGGCACGAACCTCTACGACGCCGAGGGCAACTCCTACATCGACGGCGTCTCGTCGCTGTGGTGCAACGTCCACGGACACCGCCATCCGGCGATCGACGAGGCGATCCGCGCCCAGCTGGACCGGGTCGCCCACTCGACGCTGCTCGGCCTCTCGCACGAGCCGGCGATCGAACTGGCCGAGCGGCTGATCGCCGTGGCGCCCGCAGGCCTGCAGCGCGTCTTCTACTCCGACAGCGGCTCGACGGCGGTCGAGATCGCGCTCAAGATGGCCTTCCAGTGGTGGGCTCAACGCGAAGAGCCGGCGCGCACCCGCTTCGTCTACCTCGAGAACGCCTACCACGGTGACACCATCGGGGCCGTCTCGGTGGGCGGGATCGACCTATTTCACTCGGTCTACCGCCCGCTGCTGTTCGACGCCCTGCAGGCGCGCGCCGGCGATGCTGCGCAGCTCGAGGCGCTCCTGGAGCAGCACGGGCCCGAGGTCGCGGCGGTGATCGTCGAGCCGCTCGTGCAGGGCGCCGCCGGGATGCTTATGCAACCGCCCGGGTACCTGCGCCGGGTGCGGGAGTGCTG
>JBPCQU010000280.1:0-2592 GCA_050997795.1 Solirubrobacteraceae bacterium
CCCACCCCGGGCAGAGAGCAGAGGGACCGCTGAGCCTCCGGTACTGGCTGGCTAGCCAGCCAGGCGAGGGAGAGGCGCCGCTCGGACCTGGCGCCCGCTCGGCATCCGGCCTCGCTCGAATGGGCGGCGTCCGACTCATCCGGCTGACTGGTGGAGCTGATCGCCTCGAGTATCGACTTGATCCGCGCTGACTTGACCTTCGAGATCCCGCCGGGCCGGATCGCCTCCTCGAGCTCGTCGACGGGCGCATCCCGAACCGCCCGCCAGTCGGAAAACCGCTCCCGCAAGCGCAGGTAGGCGACGTCGCGGTTGCGGTCGTTGGTCGACTGCGAGAGGACGGTGAGGACCAGCTCGGCGATCGGATCGCCGTGCGGTGTTGCCGATGGAGTGCCGTACACGAGCCTCAGCCGGTCGCGGATCGCGCGGACTCGGCGGGCGCTCGGCGCTCGCCAGTCAGTCAACCGCCCCCCACCTCTCGCACGCGGCCGCCGCGGCCGCAACCGCCTCGGGTAGCGCGGCCGCGACCGAAGAGGGGTAGAAGCCGCTCAGCGCGAGCCGGGCCAGCAGCGTCCCGGTCAACGCGTCGCCGCCGCCGGCGCTATTGAGGACCGCACAGGGAACGCCGGGCGTGTCGGCGCGCAGGGCGCCGCGAAGGATCGCCCCGTCGGCGCCGAGGGTCAGCACCACCAGCTTCGCGCCCGCCTTGACGAGCGCCATCGCCGCGCGCTCGGGGTCCGCCTCGCCGGTCATCAGCTCGGCCTCGGCGCGGTTGGCGCGCACCAGCAGCGCGCCGTGGACGCACGCGTTGGCGCTCGCCGCCGCGTCGGCACGCGAGCTCCAGCGGTGAAGGCGCAGGTTGGCGTCGAAGATCACCGGCCGCCCGAGACCGGCGGCGAGCTCACGGGCGCGCATCGTCAGCACTCGATCCTCGGCCGCCACGAGCGTGTTCGTGCTGATGAACAAGGCGGCCGAGCCTCGTACGGCCTCCTCTAGGCGCCCTTCCAGCACCCGTCCGATCGTCCCGCTGGGATCGCCGCGCAGGTGGTAGGTGGGTTCCCCATCGGCATCCACGGTGACGAACGCCAGCGGCGTCTCGAGTCCCGGGATCAGCGCAAACAGCGAAGTGTCGACGCGGGCTTCGCCCAAGCGCTCCAGCAGCCACCGCCCCCAGGCGTCTTCGCCGGCGCCACCGGCGAGCACGACCCGTGCCCCGGCCCGCGCCGCCACCACGGCGACGTTCGCCGCCGCGCCCCCGAAATGCGGCGAGAAGCGCTCGACCTCGGTCAGCGCCCGACCGTGATGCTCGCCGACCAGGTCGACGAGCGCCTCGCCCAGGCACAGGGTGCGGGTCGGGCTCGCGCTCACCGCGGCAGACGTTATCCTCGCCGGGCGGGTCGGGGCCGCTTATGCACGTCGACGAGCACACGATCGAGGTCGCCGGAGCGCCTGTCTTCTACCGCCGCGCCCCGCCCCCCGAGGCCATGGCCCCGTCCCGGGCCACCGGTGCTACGCCGCTCTATCTCCACAGCGTCCCGACGAGCTCGGATGACTGGCTCGGATTTCTCGAGCGGACCGGGGGGATCGCGCCCGATCTACTCGGCTTCGGACGCTCGAGCAAGGCCGGCAACCTCGACTACTCGCTCCCGGCCTATGCCGACTTCGTCGCGGCCTTCCTGGACACGCTCGGCGTGCAGCGTGTCGCGCTCATCGGCCACGGCTGGGGCGCCGCGATCGCCCTCGCCTTCGCCCAGCGCCGCCCGGAGCGGGTCGGGCAAGTGGCGATCATCGATGCGCTGCCGCTGCTCGAGGGCTTCCGGTGGCCGGCGCTCGTGCGCCGCTGGCGGGCACCCGTGCTGGGGGAGCTGATCATGGGCTCGATCACCAAGCGTCAATTGGCTCGCACGCTGCGTGCCGGCGCTGCCGATCCCGGCGCGTGGCCGGACGAGCGCGCCGCGGCGGTCTGGGAGCAGTTCGACCAGGGCACCCAGCGCGCGATCCTGCGCCTGCATCGCTCGATCGATCCACCGGGGCTGGCCGCCGCTGGCGCCGGCCTCGCGCGGCTGCGGGCGCCGGCGCTCGTGGTCTGGGGCGAGCGCGATCCGTGGCTTCACCCTTCGTTCGCCGACGTCTACGCCCAGCGGCTGCCGCGCGCTTCGCTGGAGCGCGTAGACAACGCGGGGCATTGGCCATGGCTCGATCAGCCCGGCGTGATCGAACGCGTGCTGGCCTTCCTGGCGCAACCGACTCCGGCCCCGTGACCGCCACCGATCCCGCGACCGCCGCCGATCCCGCGACCGCCACCGATCCCGCGACCGCCGCTTCCGGGCCGCTGGACTCGCGGGAGCGGCTCGAGCGCCTGGCGCCGACGCTCGTGGCTGCGGCGTTCGCGGCCGCATACGTGCTCGTCTCGCCGCTCAGCCTCGACCTCGCCGCGCACCTGTTCCGCGCCCAGCTGTTCCGCTTCGAGGGGTTCGGGATCTGGAACAACTGGTGGTACTCGGGCCACCACATCTTCGGCTACTGCGTCCTGTTCCCGGCCATCTCGGCGACGCTCACGCCGCAGCTGGCCGGCGGGATCGCCACCACCGGGAC
>JBPCQU010000037.1:0-15329 GCA_050997795.1 Solirubrobacteraceae bacterium
GAGCTGCTCCCGCGCCACGCCGACCGGATCCAGCGCATCACCGGCCTGCGACCGGAGCTGTGCGGTGTGCTGACCACGACCTCGGGCTCGTTCGAGGAGATCCTCGAGGCCTCGGACCTGATCGTCGAGCTGATCGGCGGGATCGATCCGGCGCGGGAATACCTGCTGCGCGCGATGCGCGCCGGGCGCCACATCGTCACCGCCAACAAGCAGCTGCTCTCCCAGCACGGCGAGGAGCTGTGGGACGAGGCGCGCCTTCAGGGGGTCCAGCTGCGCTTCGAGGGCTCGGTGGCCGGCGTGGTGCCGGTGATCCGCGTGCTTCAGGAGTCGCTCGCTGGGGCCACGATCGACCGCGTCCACGGGATCGTCAACGGGACCACCAACTTCATCCTCACCGAGATGGCGCGCACCGGCGCGACGTTCGAGCAGGCGCTGGCCGAGGCCCAGCGGCTCGGCTACGCGGAGGCCGACCCGACCGACGACGTCGACGGCCGCGACGCCGCGGCGAAGATGGCGATCATCGCCCGGCTCGCCTTCGAGACCCCGGTCCATATCGACCAGGTGCGCTACGAGGGCATCGAGCGGATCCAGCCCGACGACCTCGAGTACGCCCGCGACCTCGGGCTGGGCCTGAAGCTGATCGGGACCGCCGAGCGGGTGGGCGAGGCGCTCTCGGTCCGCGTGTATCCGGCCTTCCTGTACCCAGGCCATCCGCTCGCGTCGGTGAGCGGTCCGTTCAATGCGGTCACCGTTGAATCTGAGGCGATCACCGAGATCACCATGTCCGGCCCGGGCGCGGGCGGCCCCCAGACCGCGAGCGCCGTGCTCGGGGACGTCATCAGCGCCATGATTCCCCCGGCCTCGACGCCGCCGGCGACCGAGCGCCTCGAGATCGTTCAAGACGTCGTCTCGGCCTTCTACCTGCACCTCGAAGTCGCTGACGAGTCCGGCGTGCTGGCGCAGGTGGCGCAGGTGCTCGCGCTCCAGGACGTGTCAGTCAAGTCAGTGGTGCAGAAGGGGATGCGCGACCAGGCACGGCTGGTGATGGTGGTGCACCCGGTGCTCGAGTCGCGTTTCTTCGCCGCGATGGAGCTGATCGCCGGCCTCGAGATCGTACGCGCGCGACCGCGGGCGATTCGCGTACTGGAAGAAGAGTTCGGTTAGCCCCGCCGGGAAATGCGGACCTATAGGATCCGCGCCGCCGTGAGAGCGATGCAGATAACCGAGCTGACCGGCCCGGCCTCGGCGCTGACGCTGGTCGACGTCCCCGAGCCCGAGGCGTCGCACATGATGACGCCCGGCAGCGGCGTGATCGTCGACGTCCACGCCGCCGGCGTCTCGTTCCCTGAGGTGCTCCAGACCCGGGGCGAGTATCAGGTCAAGCCGCCGCTGCCGTTCATCCCCGGCAGCGAAGTCGGCGGGGTGGTCCGCGAGGCTCCCGCCGACGCCGCGGTCAAGCCCGGCGACCGGGTGGCGGCTTTCTGCGTGGTGGCCGGCTTTGCCGAGGTGACAGTCGCGCCCGCCTACTTCACCTTCAAGCTTCCCGATCAGCTCGACTTCGCCCAGGGAGCGAGCCTCGTGCTCAACTATCACACCGCGTACTTCAGCCTCAAGCACCGCGGCCGACTGCAGAAGGGCGAGACGGTCCTCGTTCACGGCGCCGCGGGCGGTGTCGGCACGGCGGCGCTGCAGGTCGCCAAAGGTCTTGGCGCGCCTACGATCGCCGTCGTCTCCACTGACGAGAAGGAGGGCGTGGCCAAGGCGGCCGGCGCCGACCACGTGGTGCGCTCTGACGGACCGTGGAAGGACCAGGCCAAGCAGCTCTCGGACGGCGGAGTCGACATCGTGATCGACCCGGTGGGCGGCGATCGTTTCACCGACAGCCTGCGCTCGCTGCGCGAGGGAGGCCGGGTCGTGGTGATCGGCTTCACCGGCGGCTCGATCCCCGAGGTCAAGGTCAACCGCCTGCTGCTCAACAACACCTGAGGTGATAGGCGCCGGCTGGGGAGCGGGCGTGCTGTCAAAGCCGGAGCGCACGACCGAGAACGGGGCCGCGCTCGACGAGCTGATCGCGGCCGGCTTCGTGGCGCCGGTAGTCGGCGCGCGCTACCCGCTCGAGCGGGCCGGCGAGGCGCTCGAGCTGCTGGACGGGCGTGGCGCGACCGGCAAGGTAGTACTCGAGCTCCGCTGACTACGGACGCAGCCCGAGCTCTGAGGCGAGCTCGGTCGGGCGTGTGCCAAGCCCCGCCTCCAGCAGAGCGCGATCGAGCGTCGCCAGCGTTGCCTGGCGCTCCAACGCGACCGCGGCGTAGGCGGCGTCATACAGCGTCAGCCGGTGACGGGAGGCCAGCTCGGTGGCCAGGCGAAGCTCCTCGGGCCGGGGACGGACCGCCGGACAGATCTCGGCAAGCGCGTCGAGCACCGTCGCCACCCGCTCGGCGCTGGCCCTGGCTCGGCCGCGCAGCAGCGCGTTACCGAGCTCGTAGGCGGTCAGGTCGAGCACCGTCAACGCCACGGTTCGCGCCTTGTGAGCGGCGAGCAGCGCGCGCGCCGCTGCCACCTCCTCCTCACCTTCGGCGTGAAACCACTCAAGCGCTACGCTGGCGTCGCTAACGACGTCGATCGCGGGCATCGCGAGCCTCGCGTTCGGCGCGGATCAGCTCGGCCGCCTGGAAGCCACCGGCTCCGACGAGAGCTGCGCGGCCACGCTCGAGCGCGGCGTCGATCACGGCGGGGTCCGGCCAGCCCAACTCACGCCGCGCCGCCTCCTGCAGGAAGGCGCTGCGGGTCGTGCGTCGCCGATCCGCCGCCCTGTCGATCCGTTCGAGCAGGTCCTCGGGGATCGAGACCATCACCTTGGTCGCTTTCGCCACGGCTATGATTATAGCTCAAGGCAATAACGGCTTTTACGCTTCTCGGGCGAAGTTGCGGCCACCTGCTGCCCCCGGGGTCGGTACCTGCGGGGTCGGCTTGCCGCGATGCACCCGCCAGCGCTCGGTGCTCGCCACGAGCTCGAGCGCGCGGGTATTAAATCCCCGGGCCAACTCGCCGGGCATCGTCCGGCGGCCGGCACGGACGAGGGCCACTGCCGCGCTGAACGCCGCCGTCTGGGCGGGCGAATACGAGAGCCCGTAGAGCTCGCGCACGCGGGCAGGCAGCCCAGCATCAGCAGGTCAGGCAAGCGCTTGGCGGGCTGATGGATGCGCGGCAGCGGGATCTCGAACGCGGTCGCGTAGCCCAGGTATCGGGCTTCGTCGGTCAAGAACAGGTGGTCTGAGGCGAGCTGCCGGTCCCAGTAGGCCTGAAACTCGGGGTACGAGCGCGGGGCGCCTTCGCGCGGCATCCCGACCAGCTCGCGAAGCGCAGGTAGTCCTGCCCCAGTGCCTCGCGCTCGGCGTCTGACAGCCGGCGCACGCGCAGGATCGAGCCCCCGCGCGGGAAGTAGCCGTCTTGGTATCCCGCCGAGGAGCGCGTCATCGGATCGAACCCGGCATCGATTCTTATCACTCTGACATGCTGGCGCGCGATGCCTGGGCTGATCGAGCGCTACCGCGACCGACTGCCGTTCGCCGCCACCGATCCCATCGTCTCGCTCGGCGAGGGCTCGACGCCGCTCGTTCACGCGCCCGCTTTGTCGCAGCGCGCCGGGGTCGAGGTGTGGTGCAAGCTCGAGGGCCTCAATCCCACCGGCTCGTTCAAGGATCGCGGCATGACCTGTGCCGTCTCGGCCGCCGTCCGCGAGGGTGCGCGGGCGGTCGTCTGCGCCTCGACTGGAAACACGGCGGCTTCTGCCGCCGCCTATTCAGCTCGGGCGGGGTTGCGGTGTGCGGTGATCGTGCCGGAGGGGAAAATTGCCACCGGCAAGCTTGCCCAGGCATTGATGCACGGCGCCAAGGTGATCGCTCTGCGCGCCAACTTCGACGTCGCGCTGGAGCTCGTCCGGGAGCTGGCCGCCGCTCACCCGATCGCGCTGGTCAACTCGGTCAACGAGTTCCGGATCGAGGGTCAGAAGACCGCCGCGTTCGAGCTCGCCGATGCGCTCGATGACGAGCTCGACGCGCTCTGCATCCCGGTCGGTAACGCGGGCAACATCACCGCCTACTGGCGCGGCTTTGGCGAGCTCGGCCAGCGCCCGCGGATGCTCGGCTATCAGGCCGCGGGGGCGGCGCCCCTGGTCCTGGGGGCGCCGGTGGCGCAGCCCGAGACGGTCGCCTCAGCGATCCGGATCGGCAACCCGGCGCGGTGGGAGGACGCGATGAACGCGATGACGGCATCGGGCGGGACCGTGCGCGCGGTGAGCGACGAGCAGATCCTGTCCGCCTACCGACTGCTCGCCAGCACCGAGGGGATCTTCTGTGAGCCGGCTTCGGCCGCGAGCGTCGCGGGGCTGCTCGCCCACGGCGCCGGCGATGCCCGTCGCGTGGCCTGCGTGCTCACCGGGCACGGCCTCAAGGACCCGCAGACGGCGCTCGCGCAGGCCGGTGCCGTCGTCCCGTGTGCCCCCGAGCTGGCGGCGATCGAGCGGGCGGTGCTCGGATGACGCTCGCGCGCCGGCGGCTCGTCCGCGTGCCCGCTTCGAGCGCGAACCTCGGCCCCGGCTTCGACGTGATGGCCGCGGCGCTCGCGCTGCAGCTCGAGCTCGAGGTGGTCGAGACGGGGACGTTCGCCGTTCACAGCGAGCTCGACATCCCCCGCGGCCGCCAGAACCTCGTGGTGCGGGCGTTCGAGCGGCTGCACCCGGCAGACGGGTTCGAGTTCCGGATCTCGTCGCAGATCCCGCTCAGCGGCGGGCTGGGCTCGAGCGCCGCGGCGCGCATCGCCGGGCTGCTCGCGGCCGACCACCTGTTCGAGCTCGACGCCGACGTCCGCGCCCATGCGGTCGAGCTCGAGGGCCATCCCGACAACGTCGCGGCGGCGCTGGAGGGTGGGTTCGTCGTCTGTGACGGGCCGCGCTCGCACCGCTTCGAGGCGCCGATGGGGCTCGAGGCGGTGCTCGTCGTCCCGGCTGAGGGGGTGGGAACCAAGCAGGCGCGCGCCGCGCTGCCGCAAAGCGTGCCCCTGGCGGACGCCGCATTCAATGTCGCCTGCGCGTCGATGCTCGCGCTGGGGCTGGCCGGCGGCGACTGGGACCTGATCGCCGCCGGACTGCACGACAAGCTGCACCAGTCCTACCGCGCCCACCTGTACCCGCGCTCGGCCGCACTGCTGCAGCGCGCCGCTTCGCTGGGGGCGCTCGGGGCGACGATCTCGGGCGCGGGGCCGACGGTGCTGTTCTGGTCACACTACGACCAGACCGGTGGCCTGGTGGAGGCGCTCTCGAAGGAGACCCGCGGCTGGGCGACCGTGCTCCGGGCTCCGTTCGAATCCCAGGGCGCCGACGTCCGCGAGCTCTAAGGCGACTCGGACTCTCGGAGCCGTTCGCGCAGCAACGCGGCCTGGCGCTCCTGGAGCTCGCGGCCGAGCTGCTGAAACTCGATCACACCCGCCGCCGGTCACCCGGGTCGGCGCAGCGTTGCCCGTGGCCGGCGCGCTCGAGCCGGTCGATCGCTGCGGTCACGGCCCCCGTAGTCAGGCCGCTCTCCTGTGACAGCTGGCCGGCGCTCATGCGGCCGTGCTGGTCGAGTAGGTCGAGGAACTTCCCGTCGGTCCGGTTCACCCCCAGCACCCCCGCGGCGGCCTCGTCGATCGCGTCGGTGGCGCGCTGGGGTGTAGGTCCGAGCCTGGGCAGGCCCGGCGGCTCGGCTCAGGCGCTGGCCTCCGCCGCGTCGGCGCTTCGCCGCAGCGTCGCGAGCCGCCGGCGGGGCGGGTCGAGGCCGAGGCGCTTGAGCAGCTCGTCGGCGACCGCTAGGTAGTCGGCGCCGAGGTCGGGCCGGTAGTCGAGGATCGACAGGGCGCGCTCGGCCGACTCGGCGTAGGCGATCGAGGCGCGGATCGTGGTGTCGATCAGCTTGTCTCCGAAGTGCTCGCGCAGCGAGTCGAATGCCTCGCGCGAGTGACGGGTTCGCATGTCGGCGATGTTGAGCACCACGCCGAGCCACTCGAGATCCGGGTTGAGGCTGTCGCGCGCGAGCCCGATCACCTCGAGCGCCTGCTCCACGCCCTGGAGCGCGAAGTACTGCGCCTCGGCCGAGAGCAGGGCATAGTCCGACGCGACCAGCGCGTTGACGGTCAGCAAACCGAGGGCGGGCGGGCAGTCGATCAGGACCAGGTCATAGTCGTCGGCCACCTGTTTGAGCGCCTTCTTGAGGGTCAGCTCGCGGCCCATCTTGCCGCCCAGCGCGAGCTCTGACTCGGCCAGACCCAGGTTGGCCGGGATGACTCCGTCGTGGATCGCCGCGGCCGCCTTGGCGCGCCCGGCGAGCACGTCACCGACCGTGGGGGAGGCGTCGGGATCGACGTCGAGGTAGTCCGACAGGTTGCCCTGCGGGTCGAGATCGACGGCCAGAACCGACAAGCCGACCCGACGAAAGACGTCGGTCAGCGTCCTAACCGCGGTCGTCTTGCCGGTGCCGCCCTTCTGGGAGAGGACCGAGATCGTGGTGTGCATCGGCGCCGGACTATAGGCGAGCCGGCGCGCTTGACGATCCGTCTGCGATCAGCCGGGGAAGGCCTGAGTCCCCGGCGCCGATCAGCCCGGGAAGGCCCCTGAGCCCGGCGCCGCGGAGGGGTCAGACCGCATGCCGGAGATCGCCGGAACGTCGATGAAATGGAGGTGATGGCGCCCGATCACGACCTCGTCGCCGTCGGCCAGCGTGCTCCATTCGACGCGCTCCCCGTTGACGAACACGCCGTTGAGGCTGCGGTCGTCGAGCACCCGCAGGCCGTCGGGCTGGCGCACGATCAGCGCGTGGCGGCGCGATACCGTCGGGTCATCGAAGCGGATGTCGGCCGCGAGGCTTCGGCCGATGCGGGTCCACTCGCGCTGTAGCGCGTAGGTGACGACCTCTTCGCCGGAGCGATAGGCGATGTACTGCCCGGGGTCGTCCAGGCCACCGCGCAGGTCAGCGAGCCAGCTGTGGTCCTCGACCTCGGGCCCGAGTTCGATGACCGGCTGTTGCGAGGTCGTGAACAGCGAGGCTCTGACGAACTCGGTGCCGCCGCAGCTGGGGCAGGTTGGAAGCTCGTCGGCCGCTTCCAGCGACAGGGGAAAATCGCACTCGGTGCAGCGAAACGTACCGGTCCCAGCGACGTTGCCCGACATCCACGCTTTCATCGGCCGTCTCCTCGCTAGGGGGTTCAGCGACTGCAGTGGTGGGTCTCAGGTTTCAAAATCACCGAGGCTCACGGAGCCACCAACTAGACCAACGGTCTTAACACGATCATAGCCTGCCCCTCAAAGCGAAGCTAAACGGATCGGCAGAGCCTTTGACGCTCTGAGCGCGTTTGAGCGCGGCCGGTGGAAGCCTCCGGAGGGTGGAGGAACGCGGCGCTGCGGGGCGAACGTAACGGCCATGACCGCGTCCCTGCGCGACATGCTCGACCTCGAGTTGGCGCTCATGCGGCGGGGTCTGGACGAGCGCTTGGCCGGCTCAGAGCGCTGCACCTGCTGCAACCGGACGCCGCTCGTCGGCGAGCGGGTCTACGTCTATGAATCGGGCGTGATCGCGTGCGAGCTGTGCCGCGAGCGCCAGCGCGAGAGTCCGCTGCAGACCCGCACCGTCCACGGCCCCGAGTTCGGGCACACGATGCGGATCACCGACCAGCGGGCGGCCGCATAAACTCTCGGGCGTGCAGCCCTTCAGCGTCTCGACGACGATCGCCAAGCCCCGCGAGCAGGTCTTCGAGTACCTCGCCGACATCGCCAACCACGCCGAGTTCACCGACCACTACCTGGTCGACTGGCACCTGACCCGGGTCGAGAGCTACGGGACCGGCGCGGGGGCGCGCTTCCGGATCAAGGCGCCGCTGAACCGCTTCTCGTGGGCCGACATGACCTTCGCCGAGCTGCAGGCTCCGTTCAAGATCGTCGAGCGGGGGCGGGGGGGCAAGTACAACCGCATCCGCATGCTCGGCACCTACACGCTGTCGCCGGGCCCGGGGAACACCACCAAGGTGCAGTACACGCTCGAGACCGAGCCCTCGCAGCTGTCTGACAAGCTGCTGGACTCGCTCGGGGGCCGCTCGTGGAGTCGCCGCAAGGCCGCCAAGGCGATGCGGCGGCTGCGGTCGATCCTCGAGGAGGGACGCGGGCGGGGCGAGCGTCCCACGGTGCAGGCCGCCTGATGTCACGCCCCCTGAAGCCATAGAATTCCGCGCCGTGAGAGCCCGTCGCCTCCGGATCGCCGCCTGCGCGCTGACGCTCGCGCTCGGCCTCGCCGCCTGCGGTCACAAGGAGGCCCACCCGACCGTCGCTGACGCCAACAACGACGGCGGCTACGTGGACGCCGGTCCGGTCACCTACCAGCTGCAGATCTCGCGGGTGCTCAACCCATACAGCACCGAGGACTCCCGGTACGTCAAGGGGCTGCCGGCGGGCACCGCTCCGCTGACTGCCACCCAGGGGTGGTACGGGGTCTTTTTGTGGGCCAAGAACCAGACCTCCAAGCCCCAGACGACGACCGACAAGTTCGTCGTCGTCGACACCCAGGGCAACCGGTACTACCCGCTCAAGCTCGACCCCAACATCAACCCGTACGCCTGGACTTCGCAGACGCTCCAGCCGCTGCAGATCCAGCCGGGGCCCGACACTACCGCCGCCGCCGGACCCACGCAGGGACAGCTGCTGCTGTTCAAGATCGACAACTCCGCGTATGACAACCGGCCGCTGACGCTCGAGATCCTCGGCTCCAGCAACCAGAAGCTGGCCACGATCTCGCTGGACCTTTGAGCGACGAGGACCGGTGGCAGCGCAGCGAGCAACCCCGCCGGGGGCGGTCGACGCCGTCCGCCGGCCGGCCACCGACGTCCGCCGGCCGGCCATCGAGGCCGTCGCCCCACGGGCCATCGACGCCGCCCACGCTGCGCTTCGACCCGCTCGCGAGCGCGATCGGCGTCTTCTTCGCGATCGCCGTCCCGATCGTGGTGGTCGGCTACACGCGCTCGGGCGGCACCAACAAGGCGATCGTCGCGATCGGGATCGTGGTCGGGCTGGTGGCGGGCCTGCTCACCGGGATCTGGCTCGCCCATCGCGACGGGCGCGTCTGGCGCGGTCCGCAGCTGTAGCACTCGTCCTCGCGCTGTTCGCCGCGGCGGTCCCAGCGGCGCAGGCCGGCTGGAGTAGGCCGTTTCAGCTCGTCGAGCCGGGCTCGCTCGACTTCCTGCCCACCCAGCTCGCATTCTCTGCGTCGGGGGCGGCGGCCGCGGCGTTCGGGATCGCCGACTTCGACACCCCCGGCACCTCGCAGGCCTATCTCGTTTCGCGCTCGGCGAGCGGGGCGGTGGGCAGTCCGCGGGCGATCGCCGGCGCGCGCGAGGTCCTCACGCTCGGCTTCGACGGGTCGGCGCTCGAGCTGCTGACCGGCTCCAGCCCCAGCGGGCTTGACTGCTGCAGCGCCACTCAGGCGGTCAGGATCACCGCCGGCGGCGTCGTGGCGCGGCCCCAGCCGCTCGTCGGGGGGCTCGCCGGCGCGACCCTGGGGCAGTTGGTCACGCTCGCCGACGGGCGGATGGTCGCCAGCGTGGCCACCGAACGCGGTGTGTGGGCGCTGCAGTCGCTCAGCGGCGGCCGCTTCGCGGCCCAGCGCCGGCTGACCTCGGCCGGTCAGACGCCCACCTCGCTCACGGCCACCTGGCTCGGCGGCGAGAGCTCGGTGCTGGCGTGGACGGCGGCGAGCGGGCCGGCGGGCTACGCGGACCCGCGGGCGATCTTCTACTCGCTCGGCTCAAAGCAGGGTGGCCCACGTCGCGCACACACGCTGCTGCGGGTCCCCGCCGGCCACAGGATCGACGAGCTAGCGGTCGTGCGCCGCGGGTCGGGGGCCACCGCCACCTGGGTCGAGGGCTCATACGACGGCCGCGGCAGCTACCACTCGCTGGTCAGGGCGGCCGACTTCGGCCCGCGTCCGGGGGTCAGAGCGCTGTCGACGGGCGGCCTCGCCGACGGGCTCTCGTCCGCCGCCGACGCGGCCGGCGCGCAGGCCGTCGCGTTCAAGACGTGCAACGGGGAGGGAGCCTGCACCGTGCAGGTGGCGACGCGCGGGCCGTCGTCCAGGTTCGGGGCCGCCGCCTCGCTGGGAAGGATCGACGCGTCCCAGAGTCCGGCGGTGACCGTCGGCCGGCGCGGCCAGGTGCTGGTCGGCTGGGTTCGCTCCGGTCAGCCGGTGGCGGTCGTCGGCACGGCCGGCAGCGGGCACTTTGGCAGCGTGCGGGTGCTGTCACCGAGCGTCTACGCGCTCGACATGACCGTCGCCTTCGGGCCCGGGCGCCAGGCGCTTGCCGCCTGGACGCAGGGGACGCTCAATCCGAGCGTCGTCGGCGCCTCGTACAGCGGGCCGTAGCGAGCTTCTCAGCCCTTGTGTAGCGCCGCCGCGAGCACGTCGTGGACCGGAGGCGCCGCGGCCGCGCCGCCGGCGCCCTGGTTGGGGAACAGAGCCCCGGCGACGAAGCGCGGGTGGCCGACCGGGGCGTACCCGACGAACCAGGCATCGGTGTTCTGCGGCGAGCCGGCATTCGGGTTGTTGGCGGTCGTCGCCGTGTTTCTCAGCTCCGCGGTGCCGGTCTTTCCGGCGACGAGCACGCCGGGGATCTGGGCCGCGGTCCCCGTGCCGAAGTCGACTACCGCGATCATCATCTGCTGCACCTCGTGGGCCACGTGGGCGCTGGTGACGCGGACGAAGCGCGGACGCTGGTGGGCCAGCAGGGTGGGGATCGGGCGGCGCCCGCCCATCGCGATCGTCGCCGCGACGTCGCTCATCTCGAGCGGCGTGGTCTGCACGAGACCCTGCCCAATCGCCGAAGAACCCACCGCGAGGTCGTCGCCGATGCTGCTCGCGGACGGGATCGTGCTCTCCGCCGCCCCCGGGATCGACGAGGGCTGGTCGAAGCCGAAGCGCTTGGCAATGTCGACCAGCCGGGCGGCGCCGAGCTTGGCCCCGAGCGGCGCGAACACCGAGTTGCACGAGACGGCGAACGCGTTCAGCAGCGTCCCTCCGCACGCCTCGCCGTTGGCGTTTTGAAGCGTGAAGCCGTCGATTAAGGCCGACGTCTGGATCGGGTATGTCGTCCCTAGCGTGGTGATCCCGGCTTGCAGCGCGCCGGTCACCGTGATGATCTTCATCGTCGAACCAGGCGGCTGCAGCGCCGAGAACGCGATCCCGGCCAGGGCCAGCAAAGCGCCGGTACGCGGGTTCATGACCGTCATTCCGGCGTACTGACCCCCCAGCGCGCTGACGGCGGCGCGCTCGAGCCGGGGGGAGATGGTCGTCGTGACCGGTGGAGCCTGACGCGGCGCGGCGCTGGCGAGCAGGCGATGGCCCGCGAGCAGTCTTCCGCCGGGCGTGCCGACCAGGCGGCCCTCGAAGATTCGCTCGAGCCCGTCGAGGCCGACCTGCGCCCCGGCCGGGTAGCCCTCGGCGGCGTACAGCTTCGCCTCGCCGCTAGGAATCGGGCCGAGCGTCCCGACGATCTGCCCGGCGACGTCCGGGATCGGTGAGCTGCGGGCGGCCCCCTGAGCGAGCGGGGTGCCGTCGCTCGCGAGCAGCGTGCCGCGAGGTGGAAGCGTGACCACTCGGTGCAGTCGCTCGCCGGCGCGGAGCCCCGGGAACAGCAGGATCGCGCCGAGGTGGATGCGCGCGTCTGAGCCGCTTCCGGTCAGCGGCACCTCGAGCGTCTCGTGCAGCGTGCCCCAGAGCCTGGTCCGCACCCGCATCCGCACCGCGATCGCGTTTCCGCTGCGGCTGGCCACGTGGATGGGCTGCAGCGAAGTCAGGGTCGCGGTGGCGGCGGCGTCTCGGAGCTCGGCCGCGAACGCCGCCTCCGAGGTGGAGCGCCGCGAACTCGAGTCCAGCAGGTCGTACATCGGCGCGAACTCCCCGTCCTCCCAGTCGGTCACGTAGTGGGTCACGAGACGGCGCTCGGCGCGCCCCGGCTCGGTAGCCCACACCGCCCCGGCGGCGAACGCCGCTGCCGCCAGCCCCGCGATCGGAACGGCGCGCGTGAGCAGCCGCCTGCGGCGCGCTTTCCGTTGTGCGGGGCGCGGGCCTGGAACCACCATCACGCCGCTTTCTGCCACCTCAGCGATGAACGGTAGAAGATGCCGGGGCGCGACGCGTGGGTACGACTAGCATTTTTGCGATCACAACCATCGACTGGCTGATCGTCGCGTTTACCGCCCTGCTGGCCTTCTACGGCTACCTGCAGGGCTTCATCGTGGGCGCGCTGTCGCTGGCCGGGTTCGCGGTCGGCGCGTTCATCGGCACGCGGCTGGCGCCGCTGCTGCTGAGCGACGGCTCGCATTCGCCGTACGCGCCGCTGTTCGGGCTGCTGGGCGCACTGCTCGCCGGCGGCGTGCTCGCGAGCGGACTCGAGGGGGTCGGCGCGCGCGTACGCTCGGCGCTGCGGCTGCCGGGCCTGCGGACGATCGACGGCCTTCTGGGGGCCGCGCTGACGGCGTGCGTGGGGCTCGGCATCGCCTGGATCGTCGGGGCCGTCGCGGTGCAGTCGGCGGGCTCACCACCGTTTCGCAGCGACATCGAAGGATCGACGATCCTCACCGAGCTGGACCAGCTCCTGCCGCCATCGGGTCCGATCCTCGAGGCGCTGGCCCGCTTCGACCCGCTGCCGGCGGTGCGCGGGCCGGCCGCCGACGTGCCGGCACCGACGCGGCGGGTCCTCTCGAGACCTGCGGTCCGTGGCGCCGGTCGCAGCGTCGTGCGCGTGTTCGGCACTGCGTGTGGGCTCGGGATCGAGGGGAGCGGCTGGGTCGCGGCGCCAGGTCTGGTGGTCACCAACGCCCACGTGATCGCCGGCGAGACCGACACCGCGATCCAGGTCAGCGGCGTCGGCCCCGGGCTGCGCGCCGACGCAATCGGCTTTGACACCCACGACGACATCGCGCTGCTGCGCGTCCCGAGGCTGGCGCTGCCGGCCCTGAAGCTGGCCGCGAACCCGCGCCAGGGCACGCCTGCGGCGATTTTCGGCTACCCGCTCGATGCCGCCTTCGACGCCGAGGCCGGCCGGATCGGGCAGACCGAGCTGGTCAGCACCGAGAACGCCTACGGCCAGGGCCACGTGCTTCGCAGCATCACGGCGCTGCGCGGTCACGTGCGCCCCGGCAACTCGGGCGGCCCGATGGTCGACGCCCACGGCCAGGTGGTCGCGACGGTCTTCGCAGCGCTGACCGGGACATCGCGACCGGGAGGCTTCGCGGTGCCCAACGCCGTCGTGGGCGCTCAGCTCGCCAAGGCCCGCGCGCGGAACAGGGCCGTGGGCACCGGACATTGCGGTAACTGAGCCCCAGGCCAGCGCGGCACTGGGTTCTCAGGGTCCTTGCGCGGGGCGCTACCCTGCCAACCCCATGTCCAAGACGCTCGTCATCGCCGAGAAGCCGTCCGTCGGACGCGACCTAGTCCGCGTCCTCCCGGGGGCGTTCACCAAGGCTGAGGGGTACCTCGAGGGGCCGGAGCACGTGGTCACCTGGGCGGTCGGCCACCTCGTCCAGCTGGCCGACCCCGACGAGTACGACGAGCGGTTCAAGAAGTGGCGCATGGCCGATCTGCCGATCGTCCCCGAGCGCTTCAAGCTCGTGGTCCGCGACGAGCGCTCCAAGAAGCAGATGAACGTCGTCAGGCGGCTGCTCGGGCGCGACGAGGTCGAGCTGGTGATCAACGCCTGCGACGCCGGCCGCGAGGGCGAGCTGATCTTCGCTTACCTGTACGAGAAGTCGGGCTCGCGCAAGCCGGTGCGGCGGCTGTGGCTGAACTCGATGACCAAGCGGGCGATCGAGGCGGCGTTCTCCGAGCTGCGCCCGGCCTCGGAGCTCGCGTCGCTGGAGGCGGCGGCGAGGTCGCGGTCGGAGGCCGACTGGATCGTCGGCATGAACGCCACCCGGGCGGCGACGATCCGGCTGCGCTCGTCGTTTGACGGAGCGGTCTCGCTGGGGCGCGTGCAGACGCCGACGCTGGCGATCCTGGCCCGCCGGGAGGAGGAGATCAGGGCGTTTGAGCCCGAGCCCTACTGGATCGTCGACGCGCAGTTCGACCCTGTCGAGGGAGGGCCGCGGGGCTACGAGGGCCGCTACCACGTCGGCTCGAGTCCTCGACTCAAGACCGCCGACCAGGCGCGCGCGGTGGTCGCCGCGTGCCGCGAGCAGACGGGCACGATCAGCAAGCTCGAGAAGACCGAGCGCAAGGAGCGCCCGCCTCTGCTCTACGACCTCACTTCGCTGCAGCGCGACGCCAACAGCCGCCACGGCTTCTCGGCGCGCAGGACGCTGGCCGCGGCCCAGCGGCTGTACGAGGAGCACAAGGCGCTGACCTACCCGAGGACCAACTCGCGCTTCTTGACCGGCGACATGATCGGGGAGATCAAGCCGATCGCCAAGCTCGTCGGGCAGCGCAGCGAGTACGCGCAGGCCTCACGCTACGTGGTCGGGTTGGACGTGCTCCCGCTCGGGCGCGTGATCAACGACGCCAAGGTCACAGACCACCACGCGATCATCCCCACCCGCGCCGAGGTCCATCCGGTCGAGAAGTTCAACTCCGACGACGCGCGCATCTACGACCTCGTCGTGCGGCGCTTCTTGGCCGTCTTTCACCCCGAGGCGGTGTTCGAGAACACCCGGATCGAGACGACCGTGGCTTCCGCCGGCGCGACCGAGGCCGCGGACGGCGGTGGCCCGTACGTCTTCCGTACCCGCGGCAAGCTGATGCTGGTGCCCGGCTGGCGCGGGGCGTACGGCGAGCTGGCCGATGGCGAGCGTAGCGACGACGACGAGGGCCGCGAGCAGCAGCTCCCCAAGCTCGAGCGCGGCGAGTCGGTTTCGGTCACCGACATCGCCGCCGAGGAGAAGGAGACCAAGCCACCCCGCCGCTACACCGAGGGAGCGCTGCTGGCCGCGATGGAGACGGCCGGCAAGCTCGTCGACGAGGAGGAGCTGCGCGAGGCGATGAAGGACTCGGGCATCGGCACCCCCGCGACGCGCGCGGCGATCATCGAGCGCTTGCTCCAGGTCGGCTACATCGAACGCGACGCCCGGGCGCTGGTGGTGACCGAGAAGGGCCTGAACGTGATCCGGCTGCTCGGCGAGCACCCTCTGACGTCTCCGAACCTGACCGGCGACTGGGAGCACCGGCTGGCCAAGATCGAGACCGGCGCCGACTCCCGCGAGGCGTTCATGGGCGACATCGTCAAGTTCACCGAGGAGACGGTCGGCGAGCTCGACTCCAAGCTCA
>JBPCQU010000161.1:0-4096 GCA_050997795.1 Solirubrobacteraceae bacterium
GTGGCGCAGGTTCCGGTGTCGGTCCGGACCGGGGAGCAGGTCGGCACCTACGGCAACCGGATCCTGCTGATGAGCGCGCCCCTGTTCACGAACCTGGCCGACCCGGTCGAGCGCCTCCAGGCCACCCACGAGTTCCTCGGTGACATGAAGGAGCGCCACAAGGCGCTGCCGGCCACGCTGCTCCAGGACGCCAACCACTTCATCCCCCCCGGCCGTGTTCGCGCGGGCCGCCCAGCTGACGTTCCGGCTCTCGTCGAGCGGCATCGGGCACCCCACCTGGAACCTCGTTATCTCCAACGTCCCGGGCCCGCAGATCCCTCTGTACTGCGCCGCCGCCCGGCTGGTCGCCAATTACCCCGTTTCGGTCATCACCGACGGCATGGGGCTCAACATCACCCTGATGAGCTACCTCGACCACATCGACATCGGGATCGTCGCCGACCGCGACCAGATGCCCGACGTGGGGCGGCTGATCGGCTGGCTCGCCGACGAGGTGGTCGAACTGATTCCGGCCTCGGCCGCACCGCAGCCCCCCGAGCCCCGCCCCGGCGACAGGATCACCCCTCAGCCTCGATAAGGGGCTCTCCCCTCAGCGCTCGGCGGCGGGATTAGAGTCCCACGGCGATGGCGGCGCAATCCTTGTCACCCGCAGGCGCAGCGCCGGCGCCGGTCACGCTCGACGGCGCGACGCTGACCCCGAAGGGGGTGGCGTTGATCGCCCGTGACGGCGCCCCAGCGCGGCTCGCGCCCGAAGCGCACGCCCGCAACGACGGCGCGCGCGACGCGATCGAGGCGCTGCTTCACCGCGGCGAGCACCTGTACGGCGTGACCACCGGGGTCGGCGCGCTGCGCGGCTACCGGATCCCCAAGAACCTACGCGAGCGCTACTCGCTGGCGCTGCTGCGCAGCCACGCCTGTGGGGCCGGGCAGCCGCTGCCCGCGCAGCTCGTCCGGGCCGCGATGGCCACCCGCGCCAACCAGCTCGGAGCCGGTGGCGCCGGCGTCGCCCGCGAGCTGCTCGACGCGCTCGTGGACGCGCTCAACGCCGGGCTGTCACCGTTTACCCGCGAGCTCGGCTCACTCGGCACCGGAGACCTGACCAACCTGGCCGAAATCGTATTGGCGCTGCTCGGCGAGGGCCACATGTGGCGCGGTGACGAGCTCGTCGACGCCGGCCCGGCACTCGACCAGGCCGGCGTACAGCGGGCTCGCTTGGGCCCGCGCGACGGACTCGCGATCATGAGCCCCAACGCGGTAAGCGTCGGCCGCGCGGCCCTGCTCGTCGTCGAAGCCCGGCGGCTGCTCGACGCGTGGCTGTCGGTGGCGGCGCTGTCGTTCGAGGCCGCGGCCGCCGATCCGGTCGTGCTCGATGCGCGGATCCACTCGTGGCGCCACCGGCCGGGCCAGGCCGCCGTGGCGGCGCGGATGCGCGAACTGCTGCACGGGCTCGCGGCGCGGACGCGCGACCCGGGTCCCCTCGGAATCCAGGACCCGTACCCGTTTCGTGCCCAGCCGCAGGTGGACGGCGCCTTTCACGACGCGCTGCGGGCGCTCGAGGAGACCGTCGGCCACGAGCTCAACTTCGCCGGCGAGAACGCGCTGGTCCTCGCCGGTGAGGAGCTCGCGCTGCCGAACGGAAATCCCCACGCGGCGTCGCTGGCCAATGCGATCGACGGACTGCGCACGGCACTCGCGCAGTCGGCGGCCCTGATCGCGGCCCGCGTCAGCACGCTGCTCGACGCCAGTCTCACGGGACTGCCACCGTTCCTGGCGCGGCGCCCGGGGCCGGAGTCGGGAGCGCTGATCCTGGAGTACACCGCGCACGCCGCAGTCGCCGAGGTCCGCTCGCTGGTGACCCCCGTGGCGGCGCAGACGGTCTCGGTCGCGCGCGGCGTCGAATCGCATTCGAGCCTCGCGCCGATCGCGGCCCGCCGGGCCCACGAGGCCCTCAGCGCGCTTCGGGTCGCGGTCGCGACCGAGCTGGTGATCGCAGTTCGCGCGCTCCGGCTGGCCGGTCACGAACCGATCGGCACCGGAACGCGCTCGCTGTGGCGGGCGGCCACCGAGCGCCTGGACCCCGACCTGTCTGATCGGCCGCTGCACCCCGACATCGAAGCCGCCCGACAGCTGATCGAGGGCTGGGAGTCGGAGTTCGAGGATCGAAGCCCGTGAGCGCTTCCGACCGAGATCCGCGACCGGCCGTGCCGGATCGCCGCCGGCGCCTGCTGATCCTCGGCATCTGTTCGATGAGTCTGCTGATCGTGGGGCTCGACACGACGATCGTCAACGTCGCGCTGCCCGCGATCCACCACGCCTTTCACGCCTCACTGTCAGGGCTGCAATGGACGATCGACGCCTACACGCTAGTGCTCGCGAGCCTGCTGATGCTGTCGGGCTCGACCGCGGACCGGATCGGCCGCCGCCGGGTGTTCCAGCTCGGCCTGTGCCTTTTCTCGCTCGGCTCGCTGCTGTGCGCGCTCGCCCCCAGCCTCGATCTGCTGGTGGCCGCCCGGATCCTGCAAGCGGTCGGCGGCTCGATGCTCAACCCGGTCGCGATGTCGATCATCCGCAACGTGTTCGAGGAGCCGCGCGAGCGCGCCCGGGCGATCGGCGTGTGGGGCGGGATGATCGGCGTCAGCATGGCGCTGGGTCCAGTGGTCGGCGGCGCCCTCGTCGACTCGATCTCCTGGCGCGCGGTGTTCCTGGTCAACATCCCGGTGGGCGCGCTGGCGATCGTCCTCACCGCCTTGTTCGTGCCCGAATCGCGCGCGGAGCACCCGCGCCGGATCGACCCGGTGGGCCAGCTGCTCGTCGTCCTCGGGCTGGCCACGCTGACCTACGCGATCATCGAGGGCCCCTCCAACGGCTGGCTCTCCCCCCAGACGCTGACGCTGTTCACGGTCGCGATCGTCGTCTTCGCCGTCCTGATCCGTTACGAGCTGCGTCGTGATCAGCCGCTGATCGAGATCCGGTTCTTTCGGAGCGCTCCGTTCTCGGGAGCGATCGCGATCGCCGTGTTCGCGTTCGCCGCCCTGGGCGGATTCTTGTTCTTGAACACGCTCTACCTGCAGGACGTCCGCGGACTCTCGCCGCTCGACGCCGGGCTCTATACGCTGCCGATGGCGGCCATGATCTTCGTTATCGCGCCGCTGTCCGGACGGCTGGTGGCAAGCCGCGGCAGCCGGCTGTCGCTCGTCGGCGGAAGCCTCGCGGTGATCGCCAGCGCCGCGATCCTCACCCAGCTGGCGGCCGGCACGTCATTCGCGCTGCTGATCGTCGCCTATCTGCTGTTCGGCCTTGGCTTCGGCCTCATCAACCCGCCGATCACCGACACGGCCGTATCCGGGATGCCGCCCTCCCAGGCCGGCGTCGCCGCCGCGGTCGCCTCGGCCAGCCGCCAGATCGGCCAGACGCTCGGCGTCGCGGTGCTCGGGGCGCTGGCCGGCGGCGCCGCGCATGCCATAGGCGTCTCATTCGCCGCCGCCACGCACACCAGCTGGTGGATCATCGTCGGGCTCGGGATCGCGGTGCTCTTGCTCGCGCTGCTGACCACGACCGGCTGGGCCTTCGAGACCGCCCGCCAGACCGCCGAGCGCTTCCGCGAGGGACGCCGGTCGGCGCGCTACGAGGCCCAGGAGGCGGCCGCGGGATAGACGCGCTCCCCGTCCGGCGGCTCTGTGGCTCGGCTGAGCCGGGCGGTATCCTCGGACGCGTGCCGAGCTCGGCGGCTACCCCGGTCCGGACGCCGAACGTCCACCCACGGTGCGCGAACGTCCCGCGCCGCGGCGACAGCGGCTTCGAGGAGCTCTGCCACCTCGTCACCGAGCACGATCCCGACACTGCCCTGTGCGGCCGGGACGTGGCCGGCTACCCGTGGAACCCGCCGTGGCCGCGCTGCGAGGCCTGCCTCGCGGTCGCCCGCGGCGAGCTCAACTAGTGGTTCAACCGCTGGTGGCGCGCCGGTAGCGCGCGACCGCAAGCGGCGCGAACACGGCCAGGATCACCAGCGCCCAGACCACCGCGCCCCAGATGTTGTTGCCGGCCGGCTGTCCGATCCACAGGGACCGCATCGCGTTGACCATGATCGTGAACGGGT
>JBPCQU010000226.1:0-6729 GCA_050997795.1 Solirubrobacteraceae bacterium
TGCTGACGATCACGTACATCATCCTGGGGATCGGCAACTCGTCCCTGGCCGGTGGTACGGCCGTGACCAACGGCACGATCAAGCTCGGCGGCTACCTCGGGATCGCCACCGCGATCGCGGCCTGGTACGCGTCGTTCGCGGCGGTCATCAACTCGACGTTCGGCCGGGTTGTAGCGCCGGTGTTCCCGCTCCGGCGCTGACCTGGTCTGAACGAGTCCCGGCCTGAGAGTTCGGGACCGCCTCCAGTGGTTCGATTGGGCGCCGGCGACATCGCCGGCGCCCGAGACCTGCTTGAGATCGGGCCCGACGACCCCGACGCTCCGGCCGATGAGGCCGACATCGCCGCCCTCGCCGCGGCTCTTCGCGACAACGCATAACGGATCGGGCTAGCGGCGGAAGCGGTCGCCGATCCGCTCGGCGACACTCTCGGGGGCCAGGTCGACGGCGCCCTCCCAATGCAGCCGCTCGAGGAACGTCGAGTCCGATCGGTAGAACGGCTTCAGGTTCGAACGGCAGGCAAGCCTGAAATTCAGCTGGTAGCCGAGGGTCGCCGGAGGCGCGCCGTACGTCGCAAGGTTGAAGCTCTCAAATCCCATCTCCGCGTACGCCGCCAGCGCCAGCGCCAAACCGTGGGCAAGCTCAGCCGTCAAGTCGTCATCGAGCTCGACGGTCGAGGAGCGCCCGGCGATGAACGCCCTCACCTCAGCCGGGGCGATCGGAGCGAAGCTCACCAGCCATTCGATTCGCCCCGTGTTGCCCAGGTAGCGCTCACCCGCACGCCGCTCGACGTCGAGGTAATCCGCGAACGTCTGCGCCGGGACCTCAGCAAGCAGGCGCTGGAACGTCGTCGGCTGTGAGTCCACGATCCCCTGTAGGTGGGGGTGAAACAGCGAGCTTCCCGAGGGCAGCATGTGATTGGCGTTGATCGAGGTCCAGCGCGAATCCGGATCGGCCGCCATCACCGCCTTGGCGAACTCGACCTGCGTGGCGAGGTTGTCGGTCAGGCGCCGCTCGCTGATTTCCCCCAGCGGTAGGTAGTGCAGCCGCGGCGAGTAGACCGACACCGAGCTGTGGGAGGAGTAGGCGTGCAGGTTCGGGAACAGGACCGCCTCACCGCGCACGATGCGCCCGTCGGGATGGATCTCGGGCGGCAGCTGGGGCGTGAGCCGATCGATCCGGTCAGGGCAGAATGGACAGCGCGCCTGGTTCTCGCTCGCGAACGCCTCCAAGTCGAAGTCGTTCTCTGGCATCAGCCCTCGCTCGGGGAGGATCCGGGAGCTGTGGCCGGTCAGGGGATCGAAGCGCACCTCGATCGGTGTGAGCGTTTCCCTCGTACCGCCGGGCTCGATCATGGCCGCGGTCAGATGCTGGCGTCTGAGCTCCATGGCTTCATCTCACGCCGGACTGCCGCACTCAGCTGACCTCCACAACTGCTTCGACTACGTTGTGTAGAGGCCATCAGCGACCGCAGCCGCGCTCGGAGCGAGCCTCATCGCTCGCTCTCGAGCATATCGATACGAGTCGGCCCGGTGGGCCAGGCGCACCCGGCGCCGGTGTATCGCCGGCGCCCGACGTGGGTTCGATTAGGCTCGGCGAGTGGATGACGCGCTCGTCAGGGCGGTGTCACTGCTCCCGCCCGATCAGGGCGAGCAGCGACTTCGCTACCCGTGGGATCTGCCGGTGATCGAGGCCCTGACCGACGGGCTGGCGCTGAACGCCAAGGTCACGTACCTGGTCGGCGAGAACGGCAGCGGTAAGTCCACGCTGCTCGAGGCGATCGCGGTCGCGGCGGGGATGAACCCCGAGGGGGGATCGTCGAATTTCGCGTTCTCGACCCGCGATTCGCATTCGGAGCTGGGGCAGGCGATCCGCTTGGTTCGCGGCGCCCGGCGGCCGAGGACGGACTTCTTCCTCCGAGCCGAGAGCCTGTTCACCGCGGCGACCTACCTCGAGCAGCTGGGAGCCGAGCCGCTGGAAGGCGATCCTCTGCGCGCTTACGGCGGCGTGTCGCTGCACGAGCAGTCTCACGGCGAGTCGTTTCTGGCCGTCATGATCAACCGGTTCGGTCCGGCGGGCTTCTACGTCCTCGACGAGCCCGAGGCGGCCCTATCCACCCAGAACTGCCTGACGTGCCTGCGGCGGATTCACGAGCTCGTGCTGCAGGGGTCACAGTTCGTCATCGCCACCCACTCGCCGATCATCCTCGCCTATCCCGAGGCGACGATCTACGCGTGCACGGAGGACGGGCTGGGGCAAGTGCGCTACGAGGACGCCGATCCCGTACGGCTGACCAGAAGCTTCCTGGACTCACGTGAGCGATTTCTGCAGCGTCTGCTGTCCGACTGACGCGGGCGGCAGGCGCTTGGATCGGCGCTCAGACGCTGGGCAGCGAGGCGAAGTCGTCAGCCGGCAGGCGAGTCACGAAATCCCCGCGGCCGTACAGCGCCATGCGCGTCCCGAAGAGGTGGTACATGGGTCGATCTAGGGTCTTGGCCAGTTCGATGACCGCCTCGTAGACGCCCGCACCGGTGGTGTAGTCGTCCCAGGCGACGACTCCGTTCGGGCTGACCATCTCCATCGCGTGCGCCGAGTCGCTCTTGACATAGTCGTAGGTGTGGGCGGCGTCGATGTAGACGAAGTCGACTGTGCCTCGATAGGGGGAGTAGTCAAACGCCGCTGAATCTGCCCACAGCTGAGTGATGCGGTTCGCCTCAGGCGTCCCGCGAAAAGCCTCCCCGCACGATTCGTCGCGGAAGGCGAACCGGTCGTCATCGTCGAGCGCGAACCGAGTGTCGGCCTTCGCCAGTTCCGGAGGCGCGTCCAGGGTGTAGAGCTCGAGCTCGGGATTGCTGCGCGCCACTGTCCAGGTTGTGCGCCCCCGGTTGGTGCCGATCTCAAAGAACGTCTTGCAGCCCAGACCGTTGACCAGCGCGGCGATCACCAGCCGCTGAGGGTCATCCACATACCCCTCGGCCACGACATGCTCGAGCGCCGGCACCTCGCGAAACTCGATGTTCTCGACCGGATGAGCGGCAAACCGCTTAGCGATAGTCCAGGCATCGCGGACGACGTGGTGTCGAAGCTCAGGACGCTTGTGCACGACACCCCAGCTGAAGCCTGCGACCGTCGATACGAGGATGCGCCGGTTGCGGCGAAGTGACGTGCGAATCATGGTTTGGTGAGCGGCGTAGTCGACGGGCGCAGGATGCGGGAACGGCGCGCGGAGGGTAGTCAACCTCGCGGCCTCGGCGCCTGCAAAATAGCGAGCTTGGCCGAGGACCGCCCTCTGGTCGACAGACCGGGCGTTTCGAGCGCGGGCACCAAGATCATGCTGCTGCGCGGCTGGTCCAGCTCAGCGTGCCGTTGGGTAGCGTCGATCCGGTCGCGACGTGGCCGCCGGGAGTCGAGCTCAGGTGCCCCTGCCTCGTTTTTCACTGATCAAGCCAGCCTGGTCGCACGAGTCCGGTCTCGTAGGCCAGGACGACCAGTTGGGCGCGGTCGCGGACGCCGAGCTTGACCATGGCGCGGCTGACGTGTGTTTTCGCAGTCGCGACGCTGACCACGAGCCGGTTCGCGATCCGCTCGTTCGAGAGTCCCGCGGCCGCGAGCGCCATCACCTCACGCTCGCGATCGGTCAGTTCCGCGAGCGCGGTCGAGCTCGGTGGCTCCTTCGCGCGGGCTGCGAACTCCGCGATCAGGCGGCGAGTGACAGAGGGAGAGAGCAGCGCGTCGCCGCCGGCGACCACCCGCACGGCCTCGATCAACTCGCTTGGCTTGGTGTCCTTGACCAGGAACCCGGACGCGCCTGCCCGGATCGCCTCGAACACGTACTCGTCTAGCTCGAAGGTGGTCAGAATCACGATCCGAACGGAGCCCAGCTGACTGTCGAGCGCTATTTCCCGCGTAGCGGCGAGCCCGTCGAGCACCGGCATCCGGATGTCCATCAGGATCACATCGGGATTGTGCTTTTGCGCCAGCTCGATCGCGTGTCGGCCGTCCCCTGCCTCGCCCACGACCTCGATGCCGTCCTGCGCGTCGAGCAAGGCGCGGAAGCCGGCGCGAACGAGCGCTTGATCGTCGGCCAGCAGGACGCGGATCATCGGTCGCTCCCAGAGGATTCGATCATGCTTGGCTCCCGAGCGGCAGCCGGGCGCGCACACGGAAGCCGCCGGCGGGCTGTGGGCCCGCCTCGAGCTCGCCGCCGAGCGCCTTCGCCCGCTCGCGCATCCCCGCGATCCCGCTGCCGCCGCCGGGTTGGGGACCGGGGCCCCGGCCATCGTCGTCGATCTGCACGTCAGATCGCCATTTCCATACGTGAGCTGCACCTTGGCCGAGGCAGCCTTCGCGTGGCGCACGATGTTGGTCAGCGACTCCTGCACGATCCGGAACGCTGCCAGGTCAACGCTCGCTGGCAGCGGACACCGGTCACCTTGCACCTCGAGCGAGACGCCGACACCCGCCGCCGTGGCGCGAGACACAAGCTCGTCGAGACGGGCCAGCTCGGCAGTCGGCGCCCGCGGCGGCTCCTCTGTGCTGCCCCGCAACAGGTTGAGCGCTGAACGGACCTCGCGCAGAGCGTCCGCGCTGGCCTCGTTGATCGCTTGGAGCGCGGTGCGCGCTTGCTCGGGCTGCTCGTCGATCAGGTGCAGCGCGACGCCGGACCGGACGTTGATCAGCGAGATGTCGCGCGCCAGCACGTCGTGCAGCTCCCGCGCGATTCGAAGCCGCTCCTCGTCGGCCTTGCGGCGGGTCTCCTCCTTGCGCGCACGCCGGGCCTCGGCAGCCCGTTCCCGCCTGCCGCGCAGCGCCTCGGCCGCAGCGAGCAGCACCAGCAGCCAGGCCGCGATCGCAAACGCCGCGAGCAGGGTTGGCGCACCGGTCACTCCGAGCGCCGCCGGAAGCCACAGGAACAGCACCCAGCCGGCGATCACGGCCACACGAGCCGTGACGCGGTCACCGGCCCTCACCGCGGACACGACCGCCACCACCAGCGAGAAATAGTTCGGGCCCTGGAGATATCCGAGCGATACGTACAGCAGCGCCGCGGCGAACATCACGGCGAGCACGGCGCGTGGGTGCCGCCGCCTCACCAGCAGCGCAAGCGGGCCGGCCCAACAACGCGAACGCCGCGACGTTCAGCTGCGTAGCGGAGTGGCAGGAGGATGCCCACCAGCAGCCGTGGACACCATGCGCCTGCCGATGGCCGGACGCGCCGAGCGTACCTCCGATCTGGACCGCAGCGGCCATCGCCGCCAGCCGAATGTCCATTGGCCGGATCCCGCGCAGCGCTTGATCAGGAGACCGTTCCACAGCGCCACGATAACTCGGCCCGCGTCCGCCGTCATCGGCTGCGCGGCGCTGCCCGGTGTACTACCACGGGAGTAGAGAGCGGCTCGCTCGTTAGTCATCGGGAGCAGCGAAGAAGCCGCCCCAGAGGCGATGACGGCGACACGCCAACGCGTCACGATCCTCCCAGCAATCCAACGAAAGGAAAGCCATCAGATGCACGGAGACAGCACACATGGGGTCCACGCCCGACGGGATCCGAACCTACGCGCCGCCGATGCTGATCGCGAAGCGACCAGCGAGCGCCTCCGCCGCCACCACACCGAAGGCCGCCTCGACTCCGAGGAATTCCAGGAGCGGATCGACCGCTGCTATCAGGCCAAAACCGTGGGCGAGCTCGAGCAGCTGGTCAGCGACCTACCACCAGAGCCGACCTCTGAGGGGCATCTTCATCTCCGGCGCCTGCGGATGGTCCCGCTCGTTCCGATCGTGCTCGCGATCGTAGTGATCTCCGCCGTGACCGGCGGCCACCACGGTCATTTCGGCTTGTGGCTCTTGATCCCGCTGTTCTTCCTGCTCCGGTTCGGGCTGTGGCGCCACGGATCGTGGGGCATGAGGCGACGAGGAGACGGCCTTGAGCGTCGAGCGTGAGCGTGACCCGGATCTGGCGAGCAGGTCAGCCGGCCCCATCTTGCGAGGTCCCGCTCTGCCGCTGGTGCAGGTCTCGCGGAGACGCTGACATCGAGACCTGCCCCGGGAGAGGATGAACTAGGTTGGCGAGCTGGGCGTGCCGGAGGACGGGCCGACGCTCCAGGGTGGATCAATACCCGTAGCCTCCAGCGCTTGATGACGTGCTTGAGGTGGCGGGCGCCGCGGGTGCGGAGGCGCTACCCGAAGCGGTCCCGGTGGTGTCCGCCGTCCAGGTGCTGCCGTGGTCCTTGATGCCCTGCCCCTTGGCGTCGCCCGGCTTCTGGTCGCCAACGAATGTGTACAGCGGCATGCCCTTGTAAGTGACCTGCATCATTCCGCCCGGTCGCCTGATCGTCCCGAGCGATCCGACGCTCCCTTTCGGTGCACTCCGGCCCTTCGCGATCAGTGGCGGCCACGCTTTCAGGCACCCGGTGCTTGTGCAAATCCACTTCCCGGCGTGCTCCCCGGAGAGGCTATACAGCGTCATGCCTTTGGAGTCGACGAGGACGGTCTTGCCCACCGTCGAGTTGGGCGCACTTTTCACGAGTGACACCGAAGTGCCGGCGCTCGCGCTCGCAGCGGCAGACTTGGTGCTCGCGCTCGAATTGCTGGTTGTGCTGCTCGACCTGCTCCCGCACGCCGCGAGCAGCAGTGATGCTGCCAGGGTCGGGACTAGGAACCTCGTGATCTGACGCATCGCTGCGCTCCTCTCGTCAATTCATCGACATCACGGCGAGGTTTGCGCCGCTATCA
>JBPCQU010000230.1:0-4630 GCA_050997795.1 Solirubrobacteraceae bacterium
GCCAAACGAGGCGCTCGGGGTCGAAGCGGCGCGGCTCCGACAACGGCACCCGATCAGCCTTCCCGACGCCTATTGCCTTGCCACCGCAAAACAGACGGGCTCCACGCTCTCGTCGTTCGATCGGAAGATGCTGGAGGCAGCCAAGCGCGAAGGCGTCAACGTCGCCTGACCCAACCACGCCCGGTCGCCGGGAGCAAGCGGCGGCGTGGGCATGGACCGCTACCTGACCTCCTCGTCGTCAGCGTGACTGCCAGCTGCCGGTGTCAGCCCGCGGTTGCGGAGCCAAAGCTCGAACATGGGGTCGGTCGGTCGTGGTTTGGCATCCTCGTGTATGACGCCCGCGTTGGCCACGAGGCTCTCGAGCGCCTTTCCGATGCTCGAGCGCAGACTTCTGGTATGCAAGACCGCATGCCGTAGGAATGCGGCCGGGTCGCGAACTCTCGCTCCCCGGGAGATTAGGATGCGCTGGCGCGCTCGATCCGCAGGCTGTCGGATACCTCGATCCTCAAGGAGCAGACTCAAGTGGCGCAGTTCGACATCAAGCAGCTCGACGTCACCGAGCAAAACCGCACCGTTGAACGGGTCCTCGAGGTCACCGAGAGCCCTCGCCAGCGGCACCTCCTCCAGTCCTATCTCCGTCACCGGGACCTCGAGTCGGCGGGGCGCTACCAGGAGATATTCGCTCCCGAGATGACCGTCGAGCATCCGGTCTACCGCTTCAGCCTGACGGGCCGCCGCGCTTCAAGTTGGACGGCCGCGAGCAGGTGGAGGCGCTCTACCGCCACTGGACCGAGACCGACCGATGCCGCTTGATCGGTGAGGACGTCTGGGAGTTCGATGACTCGCAGCGCGCGTACATCAAGCTCGCTCCGGCCGACGTACTGACCGCCGAGCAGGCGGGCAAGCTGCTCGAGCCGCTGATCAAGCCGCTGCCGCCGTTTGACGACAGCCTGCTGCCCGGCCTCAACGAGGTAACGGCAGCATGAAGGCGGTCGCTTGCGAGCACTCGCGGTTGGAGCTCGTTGACCTGCCGGCCCCCGAGCCCGGCAACGGGCAGGCCGTCGTCAACGTCCTGGCCTGCGGGATCTGCGGATCGGACCTCCACGCTCGCCACCACGCCGATGAGGCGGCCGACGTACTCGCGGAGGCCGGCTATGACAGCTTCATGCGCTGCGATCAGCGAGTCGTGCTGGGGCACGAGTTCTGCGGGCAGGTCGCCGACTACGGCGCCAAGAGCAAAAGGAAGGTTGCCACCGGGACGCCGGTCGTGGCGCTGCCGCTGATCAGGCGCGGAAAGGAGCTGCACGCGATCGGCCTGTCCGCCGCGGCGCCCGGCGGCTACGCCGAGCAGGTCGTGGTGCAGGCGTCACTCATGTTTGCGCTCCCGAACGGCCTCTCACCGCAGCTCGGCGTTCTCACCGAGCCGATGGCGATCGGCTGGCACGCCGTTCGCCGCTCCGAGACCAAGAAGGGCGACGTAGCGATCGTGATCGGATGCGGGCCCGTCGGCTTGGCCGTCATCTGCATGCTCAAGGCCCAGGGCGTCCGCACGATCCTGGCCAGTGACTTCTCCCGCGGCCGGCGTGAGCTCGCCAGCGCGGGCGGCGCCGACGTCGTCGTCGACCCGAGCCATGGCTCGCCCTACGACGCGACCGGAGACCGCGGTCACCTGAAGACCATTCCGGACGCCGCAGCGCTCGCGGTCGGCACGATGGAGAAGCTCCGGCGCCTGCCGGTGCCGTGGTATCACGTCTGGCGCGCCGCCGAGACCCTGGGCGCCAAGCCCAAGCGGCCGGTGATCTTCGAGTGCGTCGGCGTTCCGGGCATTATCGATGGCGTGATCGCGAGCGCGCCTCTGTTCTCGCGCGTCGTCGTCGTCGGGGTCTGCATGGTGCCCGACCAGATCCGCCCCTCGATGGCGATCAACAAGGAGATCGACCTGCGGTTCGTCGTGGGCTACACGCCGCTCGAGTTCCGTGACACGCTCCGTATGCTCGCCGAGGGCAAGGTGGACGCGACTCCGGTCGTGACCGGAACCGTCGGGCTGCCGGGCGTCGAGGCCGCCTTCGAGGCGCTCGGGGATCCCGAGACGCACGCCAAGATCCTGATCGACCCCAGAAGCTCGGCCGCCGCTCCGACAGCCGGCTCCTGAAGCGGGCCGACGAGGCTCGCCGCCGATGACACCGCCGATCCACGAGCAGGCCGCGACCGGGTTCGGGCGAGCGGGCGCCGACTACGAGCGCGGCCGGCCCGGATATCCCGAGGCCGCGGTGACGACGCTGGCCCGTGAGCTAGGGATCGGACCGGGCCGCGTGGTGCTCGACCTCGCCGCCGGCACCGGAAAGCTGACCCGCGCGCTGAGCGGCTCAGGCGCGGAGCTGATCGGGGTCGAGCCGGTCACCGGGATGCGCGAGCAGCTCGTCAAAGCGGTCCCCGGGGCTCGGGCGCTGGACGGCACCGCCGAGCGGATCCCACTACCAGACGGCGCCGTCGACGCGGTCCTCGTCGCCCAGGCCTTCCACTGGTTCGACGCCGTCGCGGCGGCGGCCGAGATCCACCGGGTGCTGCGCCCGGGCGGCGGGCTGGGGGTGATCTGGAACTCGTGGGACGAGTCGGTTCCCTGGGTCAAGCAAACCCAGGCACTGGTCCACGAGCACGTCAACAACGCGCCGCAGCAGCGCACGAGCCCATGGGCGAAGCGGCTGGCCGAGACGAGACTGTTCACGGCGCTCGAGCAACGAACGTTCCCCAACGTCGTCCACGGCGATCTGGACACGCTGCTCGCGCGGGTAGCGTCAGTCAGCTACATCGCGGCACTCGACGAACCCGCCCGTCAGCGGGTCCTGGATGCGGTGCGCGAAGTCGTGGTGACCGACCCGGTGACGCGCGATCGCTGCGAGCTGGCGATGCCCTACACGACGCACGTCACCTGGTGCCGGCCCACTCACAACCTCAGGTCTTGATCAGCCCGTGGGGGAGCCGGGCTAAAGCTCGTATTCCGCGAGCTGTGCGCGCAGTGCGTCTCGGCGCGCCACCAGCCGCTCGGTCCGAGCCCGCGTCTCCCAATGCACCGGATGCTCGCCCGAGCCGTCGCGCCCGCCACCCATTGCAAACGCGTACTCTCAGCTCGCCATGTGCGCTTCCAGGTCGGCTGTCGCGTCGACCAGCTCCGCCCTCACGCTTTCCCGCCGATCCGGATTCTCCGCCGTCGATCTACCCCCGGCGGTCTGAAGTCTGCCTGACGCTGAAGCTGCAGCCCCGCGCCTCGAGCTCGGCGAACATCTCAGCCGGCTCGATGCAGCGCTCGGGCGGGAGCGCGCCCCGCGCGGTGATCGAGCCCCGCGCCAGCAGCCGCACGCTCGCCGCGGCCGGCGCGGCGGTCGAGACGATCGACCCCCCGATCCCGAAGTGCGGCCCGGTTTGCGCCCTGACCTCGAGCGTCCGCCCGGAGGCGGTGCGGATCGTGATCAGGTGCACCGAGACCGTCTGGGCCGAAGCGGGGGCGGCCTCGCGAGCGGCCGCCGCGACCTCTTCGGGCGAAGCCCCCACCAGCTCCTTCAGCCTGGCCAGCAGCGCCGGCGCCAGCGAGAGCCTGAAGCTCGCGGAGCGGCAGCCGAAGCTCTCACCGAACGTCGCCAGTTCGGAGTGCAGCGTGTAGATCGTCTGCGCCTCCCCGATCGGGGCGCCGTAGTCGATCAGGCCGCCGTCGGTCAGCGCATCGATCTCCACCGGCTGGCGACCGCGGACCACCACCGGCGCGAGCGTCAGCTCGTCGAGCAGCGTCTGGATCGCGTACGGGGGGCGCAGCCGCCCGTCCGGCGCCGGGACGGGGTCGCGACCGCCGGCGGCGACGTCGATCGACTCGATCTCCTCCCCTTGATCACATTGCGCCAAGCCGTGGCGGGCCATCAGGTTCGTCTTGCCGGGGCTCGAGCCGATCCCGAGCAGCGCCAGCAGGCCGGCCTGCTCGAAGTCGTGGTTCAGCTCACGCTGGCGGCCGGTCATCCAGTAGAGCCCGCCGAGGTCTAGATAGTGGCAGCCGGCGGTCAGGCAGGCCTGCATCGCCTCGAGGTTGATCCGGTAGGAGGCGGTGTTGACGAGCACGTCGGTGTCGCGCAAGCGCGCGGCGAGCTGGTCCACCGAGCGCGCGTCGATCTCGTCGGCGTCGGCCTTGCCGGCTCCGTGCTCAAATGCGACCGCGGCGGCACGATCGCGATCGAGGTCGAGCAGCGCCATCCGTTGCACCTCTTCAGACTGCGCCAGGTCGTGGATGATCGCCGGCGCGATCGTTCCCGCGGCCCCGAGCACCGCGACGTTCAGTGATCTCGCGTCCGCAGACATAGCCGGTTGCACCATAACGGCGATCCGTTTGTACACGCGGTACAAAGCCGACCCTCCCGCGTCGTGCAGTTTCGCCTTGCGTCTCGGACCGATGGCAAGGAGAATGCGGCGGACCTTGGCGACTTCAGCGACCCCACCACGGCCTGTGGACCCCGCCGCCGACGAGTACGCCCCCGGCACCAAGGGGCTCAAGGTCGACGCGCTCGGCTACATCTCGAACCTGGTCATCGCCATCGCATCGACCGCGCCCGCGTACAGCCTCGCGGCCACGCTCGGCTTCGTCGTCGCC
>JBPCQU010000191.1:0-7539 GCA_050997795.1 Solirubrobacteraceae bacterium
TGGCCGGGGGACTCGTCGGGCGGATGAAAGGAAGCTCCTTCTTCATCTGGTTTCTGGTTTCGTTCTGCGTCCCGTTCCTCGGACTACTGGCCGCGATCTTCTACCGCTGGGACGATCAGGAGCTTCGGCGCCGGTGCCCGACCTGCGGGCGGACGCTCAAGCTGCATGACGCGCTGTGCACGAATTGCGGCGCCGAGCTCGAGTTTCCGGACGTCGCGATCGCGTCGGAGGCGGCCACACGCAACCGGATCGGCAGCGTGGGGTGAGGGGGCGAGCGGTGCTCGCGCTGAGCCTTCGCTGTAGCTAGAGTCCGCGCCGTGCAACTGACTTCGTTCTGGCCGCCCAGGCGCACGCTTGACCGAGCCCGGGCCGAGCTCTACCGGAGGGGGAACGCCGATCGCCCGTGGGTCGGGCGCGACGCGGTCAAGCTCCTGGACGATCTGGTCAAGCCCGCCGACCGGTGCCTGGAATGGGGTTCGGGCTCGAGCACCGTCTGGCTGAGCCGAAAGGCAGGCACCGTGCTGAGCGCGGAGCACGACCCGGTGTGGTTTGAGCGCGTCAACGCCGAGCTGCAGCGCGAGGGCCTGAGCCGGGGATCGGTGCGGCTGCTGTCCACCGCGCCGGTGGCGGAGCCAAACGCGTCGCCCTACGTGCGGGTGATCGACGAGTTCGGCGAGGGAGAGCTCGACTTCTGCTTCGTCGATGGCGAGCATCGCGCCCCCTGCGCGCTGGCGGCAGTTCCGAAGCTGTCCTGCGGAGGGGTGCTCGTGATCGACGACGTGCATTCACGGCTCGACCACCCCACCACCAGCGCCGGCTCCCGTGAAGGCCGCGGGCCGACCGACGGCGAGTGGGCGAGGTTCACGGATCTCGTCAGCGGCTGGCGGCATGTCTGGACCAGTGACGGGTTCTCGGACACCGCCTTCTGGATCAAGCCCTAGTTCGCTGAGGCCGCTCGTTCGAGGCCGTTCGACGGCGTCGGCGCGGCTTGGTTGAGCGCCAGCTCCCGGCGTAGAGCGCGGTCAAGCGCCTCGTGAGCTTGGCGTTGTGACCAGTTGGGACGCAGCGTGTGGTCGCGAACTTGGATGCGCTCCAGGGTGATAGCCGGGTACTGCCCGAGCAAAGTCATCCGGCCCGAGCTCACGAGCTCATCGTGCAGCGGCTCGTGCTCGGAGAACAGCAGCAGCCCACGCTTGCCCGTGTCGAGCAGCTGCTCCAGCGCGGAGTCGATCTCGCCGTCGATGGCCCGCGGCGCGCTCAGTCGCGAGAACCATCGTCTTGGCGCCCCCAGCAGCCAACGAGCCAAAGCGAGGACCCGTGCCGGCGTCGCGGATCGGCGCAACCTGGCCAGTGACAGCCGCTCGGAGGTCAGGGCTTTGAGATCGCGTGCCGGGGCCAGTCCTGGGTCCCAGATCAGCGCGCGCGGGTTCATCATCACCGCAGCGCAGACCCGGTCGTCGCCCAGCGCGGCGTGGAAGGCCCAATAGGCCCCCGCGCATAGCCCGCCGAGCAGGAATCGCCCACCGACGCTTTGTTCCTCGAGAAAGTCGAGCGACCTGAGAACCTGGGGAACGAGGGCCTCGACGTAGAGCCCGCCGTCGTCGAGGTACGGCGTCTCGTCACCGTCGGCGTCGCCGATCCCCTCCACGTCGAGCCGCAGCGTGGCAACCCCCTCCCGGGCCCAGCGGCGTGCTGCCTCCACCCACATCCGGCTGGGGCCGATCCGGCGCACGGCGCCGGCGTTGAGCAGCACGGCGCACAGCCCCTGGTGCCGGCCGGCCGGAGGCTGTACCAGGATCCCGGACAGGGCTCCGAACGGCTGCTCGATCCTCACCGCCGTCTCGCTCACGAACGCATCACCCACCCTGATCTGAACGCTTCGGCTGGCGCCGGGCGGTAGGGCGGTCGGCGCCCGGGCCGCGTGGGCCGGTACCGATGCTGCGTCCAGCCACGCGGTCACACGCGCGAAGACCTCGAGCGCCGGGCGTGCCTGCTGGGGGTGGGAGGTCATCTCGGCATAGCCGGGGCCAGGAGCGACCGTGACCGCGGCCGCCGAGCTCTCGAGGTGCCCACGCAGGCGGGCGTCCACGGCGATCCCGTCGCGCGCCAGCAGCAGAGCGCGCCGCGTCTGAGCCTCCGGGAGCGCAAGGGCCGTCAAGTCGAGACGTTCGAGGTCTTCGACGGTCTGGGCGCTGAGCAGGAAGCCTCCCGCTTCGAGCTCGCCGGCCGGGAGTGGCGCAGGCTGCGGGAGCCCCTGGAAGAACTCCGAAACCTCGAGCTTGGAGAAAGCCCGCAGCTGGCGCACCAGCGCGCGGCCCCGGGCGGGCGCAGCCCACAGGACGAGATCGTCGATCGGTGCTCCGGCCGCTGCGGCGCGATAGGCCAGCAGGCCACCGAGGCCCAGTCCAATCGCCGTCACCCGGCGGGTGTGGCCGGCGCGCAGCAGCCAGCGTGCGCCAGATTCGATCGCCGCGGTCCACGCCTCGAGTCGGTCGGGGTCGCGCGGCGCGCCGCCGCTGTCTCCAGTCCCGGGAAAGCTGAGACGGGTGCTCGTGTAGCCGGCCTGAGCGAGGTGCTCTGCCCACGCCCGGAGGCTGCGATAGGAGCAAACTTCGTCCCAGCCGAACGGTGGGCAGAGCAACACGGCCGTGTCGCGGGTGGCACCGCGGGCCGCGGCGTGGAAGGTGGCGAACACGGGCTCGGGCGCGCCGCTCAGGTAGACCGACTCCGGGGGTGGGGGCACGTTCATGGCTCGGCCACGTCTATCTTGACGGGAGCGGCGAGATTCAAGCCCGTGATCGATCCAGCGGCGAGCCGCGCATCGGGCGTCACCGCGCGCAGGTTGACGGTCCTCTCGTGCCCGGGCTCGACCGAGAACGCATCGTCCTCGGGGATGAAACCGGGAATACCGAGGCGGACACCGTGAGCGAGGCGCCGGCTGCGTATGGAAAGCACTGCAATCGTGCCTGAATTCTGCCGGACCGAGGCCTCGAGCTCCATCCGAGTGCTCGGCTCGCGGCTGACCGGGCGGCGCCCGAGGAACCTGAAAGCCTGCGAGATCAGCCGGCGCGGCTCCCCCCGGGTCTCCAGACTGACCACGATCGCGTCGGCCGTCGGGGGTCCGAAGCGGTATGCCCAGGCCGCGTCGACGAACCGTCCGAGCACGCCCTCGACGGTGCGTTCGGCGATGCCGCGAGGGCCGATCTCGAGCTCCTCGCGAGCCTCGGCGACGCACGTCTCGTGGTCGCGATAGAGCGCCACCCGAAGGCACCCCCGCAACGGCTCGGGCCGATCGTTGGCCACGTGCACGGCGACGCCGCCGACGCCCTCGTCCGTTGTCCAGACGGCCACCGGCGCGAGCGCTCGTCTCAGATGGTGGTAGGCAACCTTGGGTAGCCCGCGATGGTCGAGCACGCCAAGCCCGGCGCCCGGGAGCATGTCCTTGAGCCACAAGACCAGAGCGCCGCGGCACGGCGATCCTGTCCGGCGCCATTCTCCCATCACCTCCGCCATCACTTCGCCCGAGGTGGCGCGTGAGAGCTCGAGGTAGCGCTCGTGCTCGGAGCGACGGAGTTGGACCGGGTCAACGCCGTACACCGAGCCGAGGTAGTAATCGCGCACGTCGTCAAAGTCCCAACCCGCGCCCAGATCCCAGCCGGTCCCGGCGTCTCGCTGCACACCCAGCTTCCAGCGCGGATGGTGGACGGGCGCCTCGACCTCGTCGGGCACATTCGCGAACGCCAGGCACTCGCTGGCGAAGCGCACCTCCGCTCGCCGAGCGTCGTCGGTGGGCCGGAAGTACCCGCTCACGCCGAAGTAGTGCGTAACGCCTTGCGCGGGGTGGAAGGGAAGATCGCCGCCGCACGGGGTGCTGCGCACGTACGCGCAATCCGCAGCTGACTCCGAGACGAGCCGCGGCAGTGCCTCCTCCCACAGGTCGCCGCGACCGAGCGCCGGGTCGAGGCCCATCATCGCCGGCTGCTGCTCGACCTCGGAATTGCCGCACACCACGGCCAGGCTGGGGCGCCCGGCGATACCAGCGAGCACTTGGCGCGCCTCGCGGGTGACCACATCCAGGAACTCGGGGTCCTCGGTCGGGTAGTCGAGGTTGGCGAACATGAAGTCCTGCCAGACCAGGATTCCCAGCTCGTCGCACAGATCGTGAAACGCAGGGGCCTCATACGCGCCGGTTCCCACGACGCGGAGCATGTTCATCCCGCCGTCGCGGACGCGCTGCAGCAGAGCCCTTAAGTCTCCGTCGGCGGGCGCCATCGAGACCAGATCGGCCGGCGTCCAGACCGCGCCGCGAATGAAGACCGGCACGTCGTTGATCTGCAAGTCCAGCCCGTGCTCGGCGACCTCGCCCGACCAGCTGAGCGATCGGAAGCCGACTCTGCGCGTCGCGACACGCGTGCCGGCCAGCTCGATGCCGACCTCGTGCAGCACGGGCTCGCCGTGCGTGTGCGGCCACCAGCGCTCGACCCGACCAAGCCTCAATTCGGCCTCAAGGAGTCCGGCCGTTGTTGGCCGCAACGGCTCGCGCTCCCCGCCGAGCGTCACGGTTGCCGCCTCCAGTGGCTCGGCGGCCTGCGCGCTGACGTGCAAGATGCCGTCGTCACCCTCGAGACGGGGGTGCAGCGACAGCAAGGCGATCCTGGGACGCGGGGACAGGCGGACCGGCCGCCACGGTCCGACCGGGGCCGGTCCGGGGGCAAACCCGGGGGAGCGACCGAACATCATCGTCCGAAACCAGCGCAGGTTGCCCTCGTTGACCACCCGCGTGCGCCAGCGTGCGCTCGGCCTGCGGCGCTTGCCGAGCAGCGGCCGTAGTGCCCGGCAGACGATCACGAGCTCGTTCTCCGCTCGAACCCTGCCTTCCAGGTCGACGACGTGCGCCGCCCACATCGACGAGGACTCGAGCACCAGCTCACCGTTCAGGTAGACCTCGCTGACCGTCGCGATTCCGTCCAGCTCGAGCGCCAACGGCTCTTCGCTCCAGTCGGCCGGGGCCAAGAAGCGGCACCTGAACCACCAGTCCTCGGCATCGAAGTCCCGGCCGTCGGCTCCGACGGCCGCCGCCGCCGTGCCCGGCACGCGCGCGGTGTGCCACTCCAGCTCGGTCAGGCCGGAGTCATCGGGGGTGCCAAAACGGCCCGGTGGGCTGGGCGCGACCTCCCAGCCCCTCGTCAGCTCCATCAGCGCAGCGCGCGTCCCAGCTGGCCCATCGCGTCGTCCCAGGCCTCGGCAAGCGGAGCCAGCACTGGCTCGGGGTCAAACGAGCGCCGGCGCGCGAGTCGGAACGAGACCACCTTGGAGCCCTCGACGATCCGGCGTAGGCTGGTCGCCGCGGCGGCGCCCTCCTGGCCGAGGACCCAGTCCACATGATCGGCCAGCAGCTCGAACGCCGAGCCGACCATACGCACGGTTACGAACGCGTACGCGTGATAGTCCTCCGCCTCGCCAGCCAGTAGTCGTGGAAGATCGTCGCTCAGTCGCTCGCCCCAGGCTCCGAACGGGTTGCGGGTGGGGCGGCGCGCATAATGAGTCGCCAGAAGCTCGCGGGCAGCCTGACGCAGCCGCGCTCCAGTGAGCCGCGAACCGGCGTCGAAACGGACCACCTCGATGAACGGATCCATCACGTCGTCGGTGAAGTGAGGCAGCATCCGAAATGCGCCGCGGTAGTCCTCGTCCTCGAGCTCGAAGAAGCCGGCGTTGTGGAAGTAGCGCATGCGCTCGCGCTCGCGATCGATTGACTCCGGGGCGACTGTCGTCTTGAGGTGCTCGCGGCGGTAGCTCGTGGCGGCGGTGTCGGGGAGATACCAGGCGTCGATCTCGACCAGCACGGTCCGCCCGAGGCCGAGTTGCTCCTCGATGTGCTCCGGCAGCGTCCGGTAGGGCAGCATCTCGTGGATATCGATCCCGAACAGCCGGTCCAGGTCAGCGTAGGGGGGCTTGAAGTATGTGAACTGGTCGCCCTCCCAGTCCGTGCGCACGATGAAAGCGAGCATCGCCAGCGGTTCGTCGCCGCGCGCGTGCAGCAGCTCGACCAGCACGTCCGCATAGCAGTTGGTCTCCAGGTAGGTGCGCCCCGAAGCGTGCAGCTGGTGCGGCTCGTAGCCGGCGAGGTCGATTCCCCAGAGCGTGGTCGCACGGCTCGATGTCGTGCTCATCGAGCGAGCTCCAGCTCCGACCGTATCTCGGCCGGCCACGCCCGCGGATCGAGTCCGTGGGCGTGCAGCAGCGCGAGCGTCACCCGCTCCTCCCCGAAGGCCATGCACCCGGTGTGGGCGGGCTCGCCCGAGCTGGTCCGCAACCCATACGTGTGGCCGAAGTGATCCTGGTGGTAGTTGGAGGAGGCGATCGCGGTGGGCTGCTCGCCCGCGACCGGCGAGAGCAGCTCCCATTTGAGCTCCTGGTCGCGCTGCTGGGCCGCCAGCAGCCGGCCCGTGCGCCCGAAGAACGGATCGTTGGCGACGTCGAGCTCGAGCTCTAGCCCGAGCGAGCGCAGCAGCTCCTCGGCCCGCGTGCGCCAGCCGATCCGCCATTCGATCACCGTCTCGCGGTCGGCGACTCGCACGATCTCGCGCATGTGAAAAATCTGCATCCGGGACGGGTCGCCGGAGGGCTCGCGCCGGAACACGTACGAGTCACCCGTGTCGAGCGTCAGGCCGCCCTCCGGCAGCGGCCCCCGAGCAGCGAGCGCTGGATACAGCGGATAGCAGGCGGCCGGCGTGAGCACCATCTCGCTCATCCGCTGGTGCCGGCTCCAATCCTCGTGGTTGGAGGCCAGCTCGAGCTGTTCGGCGGCGGCGCGCTCGTCACCCTCGAATGCGAACACCGTGCCGGCCAGATGGGGGAATGACCCCAGATACCCGCTCGTTTCGAGCTGCTCGCGCGGCAGCAGCGGGGGAAAGTAGAGCGGCTCGGGATGCTCGGGCTCGGCGGCGCGGGTCACAAGTGCGTCAAATTGCTGGCGCACCTTCTCGAAGGCTGCCCCGCGGGCGTAGAGCCCATCTACTCCGGTGCGGATCAGCAGCCCGGCGTCCGCGAGCTGATCCAGGTAGGCAAGCTGCGCGGCGCTACCGGCGCGGAACTCGGGCATCAGACCTCCTTGGCGATCAGCAGCAGGCTCGCGTTGGTTTGATGAATTCGCTCGTTGGCGATCATCAGCGGGGCCGACATGGTGTCGCGCAGGTGTCGGCCGACGCTGAACGCGGTGTCATTCTTGAAGCCCATGATCCCGCACACGTCGAGCGCTCCCCGACAGATGTCGGCCGCGTGCTCGGATGCGGCGATCTTGAGGTTGTTGAAGCGCAGCACGACGGCCATCGTCGACAGACGTTCGCGCGACGGTTCGTCCGAGGCGGCGATGAAGTCCCGCAGCGCGGTGTCGACCTCGGCCCGAAGCATCGAGAGCTCGCTGGAGAGCCGCGACAGGCGCTGCGCGGACGCCGGCGGCTGTCCCGGCGTGCGCTTGGCGGCGGCCCGCACGAACGCGCGCGCCCGGTCAAACGCGTCCTCGGCGATCCCGAGCCACAG
>JBPCQU010000010.1:0-7686 GCA_050997795.1 Solirubrobacteraceae bacterium
GATGCCGGTCGCCTGATGGATCTCCGCCCAGTGCCGCGGCTCCTTCGCCAAGATCTCGTGCAAGGCGTCCGCAGGGGCCCCGGCCTGCAACCCGAGCACCATGTGTGTCGCGACGTCGGCCAGCACGAGTCCGTAGGCCAGCTCATCTGTGCTCAACTCACCCGAGCGATCGCGGTAGAGCACCAGCACCCCGATCCTAGCCGCCCCGAGTGCCAGCGGGAATGCGAATACCGCCCGGACCCCTGCCTTCACGCCAGCCTCACCGAATACCGCCCAGCGCACCACCGCCGGAGCGGCCAAGTCCGGCTCGAGCACCGCTGTCCTGCCCTTCCACGCATCGACGCACGGGCCCTCGCCCAGTGAGAACTGGAGCTCCTGGACAACGGCGATGCCCGGATCGGAGGCCCCGGCGGTCCCACGCAGCTCGCCGTCCACCATCAGCGAAAGGCCCGCGCCCCTGAGCGAGAGCAGCATCACCGCCGCCGCGCATACCCGGTCGACCACCGAGCGGGTGCTGTCCGTATCGGCGTCCGCGACGGTCCTCAGCACGACACTCAGCCGATCGCTTGCCACGTGGCCCACCTTACGCCGAGGCGTTCCCGACCGGTTGCGCCTGGAAGAGTCCACTATGGCATCCGCGCTACAGCGTCACCGCCCGCTCGACCCTTCCTGGAATTGTTCGTGTACGAACGGGACTCCCGTCCGGCCGGGCCACGTCTGCGGGGTTTGAAAGGATCGTCAGCGCGTTGACCGACATCGCGGCCACCTGGGGAGGAGAGCTGTGCCCAGCGTCGTTTCGATCCTGGATCGCGATCCAGATCTAGCGGAGGATCTCAGCGACGAGGAGCTCGCGATCGCGCGGCAAGACATCGTCGCCGATGTGGAGAGCTATCCGCGCGGACCATGGGCAGTTGGCCCAGACGATTTCGACCCGGTGGCAAACCTTGGGCTGCTGCTCATCGATGGCCTCCTGGCGCGACATGTCACCGTGGCCGACCACATCGGCGCCGAGCTCCTCGGCCCGGGTGACGTTCTTCAACCATGGCTGCGGATCGGCCCCGAGCCATCGGTCGCCACCGAGGTCGACTGGGAAGTGGTCGAGCCTGTGCGGATGGCTGTGCTCGACCGCGCGTTCTGCGCTCGGGTGACTAGGTGGCCAGAGATCCTGGCGGCGATCTCCCGGCGGTCGATGCTGCGCTCGCACTGGCTGGCGTTCCACCTGGCGGTTTGCCAGCTGCGCCGAGTTGACGAGCGTCTCCTGTTGGTGCTGTGGCATTTCGCCGACCGCTGGGGGACGGTGACCCCCGATGGCGTGCGGCTCGACTTCCGGCTCACGCACGACCTGCTCGCCGCTGTCGTGGGTGCCCGACGGCCGGCTGTGAGCTTGGCTGCGCGGCGGCTCACCGATGAAGGAAAGCTCCGCTCGCGGCCACGGTCGCGGTGGCTGTTGCTCGGACGGCCGCCTGAGGAGCTGCGGAAGTTGCATGAGCGTAGTAGCTCTCGACGGCTGGCGGAGCATGAGCCTGCCGGCGGAGAATGAGTCCTTGATGCTTGCGAGTCGCAGACCGGCACCCCCTTCGGGACAGTCCAGGAGCTTCACCCGCACCGCCGCGCACTGCAGGAACACGACGAGCTCTTCATCGCGATCATCTTGTCGGCCAGCTCGACGAACGTCTCAGCGATCCGTGCGCTCGCGTCCTGATCGATACCGACTTCGCGCCCCTTGGTCCCTGACGACACCCGGAGCGGAGCTTGGAAATCTCCGGGTCGCAGGGCACCGGCTGGGGCCGTCTCCTTTTCGTTCGTTCGAGGACGATCACCTCTCAGGACGTGCCTCTGCAGATCAAGCTGGAGTACCGTCATGGCTAGTTTCGCTTTTGCGTCGCTCCAGACCCCGGTGGCGTTCCTGGCCAACCGGCGTTCAACGTCTGGAGCAGCATGCGACTCGACCGCAGGACCCGAAGTTCGCAAGGAACGGTGTGGTCGCCAGCGGCGTGCTGGCGACCTCGTCTAGCGGGCAGCCCCCGACGCCGCGTCATCGGCGCGCACTGCTTGAGCCTGTGTGGCGGTTTGATGCGGCGCCTGACACCTTGCTCTTTTGAGCGGTCGAGCTGCGTCCCCGGCGATCGCCTCTCCCAATCTCTCACTCGGCGGCCGGTCACCACTTTCCACCGCCCCAAGGAAGACGGTCTAGCGGTTCGAGATCGTCGAGCAACGAGCCTTGCCAATCTCGAGCTCTGAGAGGCCGACGTGATTCCGAATACGACCGTCCGCCGGGCCCCAGCGAGAGCGACGCGGCTGAGTCCGCAGCCGCGGCGCGAATTCCGCAGCGCGCTCTCAGGCCGGAGGCTGGATGCGGAGTCGCGAGCGTGGGTGGCTCGTCTGCGCGGGATCGAGCCGGTGCGTCGCATGGCGATCGCCGAGCTTCACGAGCGTCTGCGCCGGGAGGCGAGGTTTGAGATCCGCAAGCGCGCCAGACGCGTGCCGGAGCTGGCCACGAGTGACCTCGACGATCTCGCCGTGCAGGCCGCCGACGACGCGCTGATGACGCTGTTGCGCAAGCTCGGTGACTATCGGGGCGACAGCCAGTTCTGGACCTGGGCGCGGAGATTCGCGCAGCTCGAGGCGCCGGTCAGCATCCGCCGCCGTCTCGGGCACGACCACCTCGTGCCGGCTGACGCCTCGCCCGCGTTACTCGACCCAGTGGCTGTCGGGTGCTCTCCGCCGGAGCTCGTCGAACTCCGCCTGCTGCTCGAGAGGGTCACCGTCCTGATCGTCGCTCAGCTCACACAACGCCAGCGAGCTGTTCTGGTCGCGATCGCGATCAACGGCGATTCGCCGGCCGCCCTGGCGATCGAGCTCGACACGACACCGGGGGCGATCTACAAGACGCTGCACGACGCACGTAAGAAGTTGAAGACGCAGCTTGTGTTGAGCTAACCCGCGCTCGCCTCCGTCGCGTCTTCCGACACTGGTTGTCCGACTGGGCATTGCGGGAGACCAATGCGCCGACGGCCGGCTGGCGCAGCCACTCGTCGGTGGCACTGTCGTTCCGGGTGCTCGCTGACGATGACGCCGGGCGCGGCGACGACCTGGCGCCTGGCGGGGTAAGACCGCTGCGAGCATCGACGCTAGGGAGGTATGGGTGGTCATCCCGTGGCCGAGCGGCGCCGTCACTCAGGCGCGCTAGCCGTGACTTGCGAGGCCCAGTCTCCCGCCGCCAATGCGCGGTCGCCACATCTGGAGTGTCCGGGCTTGGACGGCATCGCACCAATTGGACCGCGACCTTCGTGGTCGCGATCTCCTTCCTCCACCCGCTCGCCGACATCGGTGATGACCACGTTCTCTTTGTTTGGCGTCCAGGCCGTGGCCGCGCTGCTCCACTTCTACAGGCAGCTATCTGAGACCACAAGACCGCACTTGCCGGAGGTCGAAGGTCCCTCGCGCTCCCGAATAGGCCCCTGAGCGAGACCACGCCGTGAGCGCCAGCATCCGGATCCGGATCCGGATCCGGCGTCCTGGCGGAACCTGGATCACGACCACAGTCAGGAGATAGGCGGAATGAAGGCGATCACTGTCGTGCCCGGTAAGCCCGACCAGGTACGGGTCAGCGACCAACCCGACCCGCAGCCCGAGTCCGGAACCCTGCTCGTCCAGGGGCAGCTGCTGGGCATCTGCGGCACCGACGTGGACATCGCCGAGAACGGCTATGGCTGGCCACCCCCTGGCCACGACCGGCTGGTGATCGGCCATGAATCGCTCGGCGCCGTCCTCGACGCCCCTGATGGCAGCGGATTCACCGCCGGAGACCTGGTCGTCGGAATCGTGCGCCGCCCCGATCCGGTGCCCTGCGAGCCCTGCTCGCACGGCGAGTGGGACTTCTGTCGCAACGGCCGGTACACCGAGCGCGGTATCAAGGAGCTCGACGGATACGGCGCCCAGCTGTGGCGGATCAAACCGGACTTCGCGGTCCGCGTCGACCCGGGCCTGGGGGATTGCGGTGTGCTGCTCGAACCGGCTTCGGTCCTGGCGAAGGCCTGGGAACAGACCGACCGGATCTTCACCCGCGCCACCTGGCGGCCCACCATCGCATTGGTCACCGGCGCCGGCCCGATCGGCCTGTTCGCGGCCCTGCTCGGCGTGCAGCGGGGCCTGCAGGTGCATGTGCTCGACCGCGTCGCCACCGGACCCAAGGCGCAGCTGGTCGCCGACCTCGGCGCCACGTTCTACACTGGCGAGGTCACTGACATAGGCGTCATCCCCGACGTGGTGATCGAATGCACCGGTCACGGACCGCTGGTCTTCGAGCTGACCGACGTCGTCTCGCCCGACGCCGTCATCTGCCTGACCGGCATCTCCTCCGGCACCCGCACCGTCACCGTCGGCCTGGACCAAGTCAACAAGGCGATGGTGCTAGAGAACACGGTGCTCTTCGGCTCGGTCAACGCCGGCCGGCGCCACTACCAACAGGCCGCGGACGCCCTGGCAAAAGCCGACCGTAGCTGGCTGAAGCGCCTCATCACTCGACGGGTTCCGATGAGCGGCTTCGCCGACGCCCTACACAAGCACGACGACGACGTCAAAGTCGTTGTCGACCTGAGCGCTTGACCTTACCCGCAGACGGCGAGAAGGACAGCTATGAACGCCCAGAGGCGCGGCGAGAGCGTGAATCGAGGGTGCCGACGGCGAGCCGAGTAACGCCGACCACTGGAGGGACGTGCGATGACGAGCGCGAGCCGTCGATACTTGAGCCGAAGTGGCTGGTTGACCGGCTCATCAACCAACCTGCCGAGGCCTAGCCAGCGCGCGCGGCCGAACCGGGCTGCGCGACCCGCCGGCCGGATCCCTTGGAAGACTGGACGCATTCAGCCGCGGTGCTGGCGTCCTAGGCTCGGTGGGCTGTTGACGGGCGTTCGTGATCGCGATCAGCCGGGCAACGATGCCGGCGATCCGAGCCCGTCGGACGAGCTTCCTAGGCTCGATACGCAGCAGCTCGATGTGCTGCGCCAGGTCGGTTGCCACTGGGCTCGGGCCGTTGGCGATCGCGAGTCGTGGCGACAGGCGCTCCCCGTGGATGCCGGGCTTGTCCGCTACCCGAGCGAGCTACAACCCGGCCGCTTCGGGCGCTTTGTCAGGCTTGACGTTCAGGGCGGGCGGCCCTCGCAGGCTGCGGCCGTCGAGGAGCCCGAAGCCGACCGTTCGGGTTTCGCGCGGCTCGGTGCTCTGGCGCACCGCCTGATTCTGGGGCCGCCGCTGAAGAGCACGGCGATCGTGCAGGAACGGATGCGAAAGCTCATCCGGTGCTCTCATCAGATGTGCTGTCCTCGGTCGCTTACGGGCCGGAGGCGATCCTGTCATCGCCAGACGATCCGCGCCTACTCCCACGGAGGAGGCTCCTACATCGTCGCCAGCGAGAACCTCGGCGCGACGGCGGGCCTGCTCGCCGCCGCCGGGCTGATGATCGACTACGTGATGACGGTCGCGGTGTCGATCGCCGCCGAGCTCCGTGACTCAAACACTTGGTCACCCTGGCCAACGTCGGGAGAGTGCCGGCTGCTCGGCGCATCCTCACCCTGGCTCGCGCTCGCCTCGCCCGCTCGCCCAGGAGCCATCGATGATGGGGTATTCAAGAATCTCCAAGCTCCTCCAAGTAAGAGCTGCAGCTGCGCGGACGCTAGGGCGGTGTGAGCTCCCACGCTGAGAAGCGGGACCCGATCAGGATCGAGCTAGACGCTGGGAGTTGGCGGCGCCGCGGTGGCATCGAGGCGGTCATGCTCGAGCTTCGCCGTCGCGCGCAAGCTGGCCGAAAGCAGCCAGCACCAGCGGCCCGCAGGGTGCGCGACTACGCCCGGCAGCGAATCGAGGAGCGACGATGAGCACTACTGATCCCTTGAGCTCACAGCGCTGGCGGCGGTTGATTCCACTCGCGTTTGTCACCTACAGCCTTGCGTATGTGGACCGCTCGAACTACTCCCTGGGGGCGGCCGGCGGGCTCACACACTCGCTGCGTATCACCTCGGGTCAGGTGGGCCTGCTCGGCGGCCTGTTCTTCATCGGCTACTTCATCTTCCAGGTGCCGGCGGCGGAATTCGCCGAACGGCGCAGCGTCAAACGGCTGATGTTCTGGTCGCTGATCCTGTGGGGGATCTTCGCCGCTCTGCAAGGTGTGCTGCGGTCCTTCCCGCTGCTGCTGGCTGACCGCTTCCTGCTCGGGGTGGTCGAGGCGGCGGTCATTCCTGCGATGCTCGTGTTCCTCACGCACTGGTTCTCAAGCCGCGAGCGCGGTCGGGCCGACACGTTCCTGCTGCTCGGCAATCCGGTGACGCTGTTATGGATGTCGGTGATCTCGGGCTATCTGATCGCGGCGACCAGCTATCGCTGGATGTTCGTGATCGAGGGCCTACCGGCGATCGCGTGGGCGTTCGTGTTCCGCGCGCTGAGCGCCGACCGGCCGCGCGACGCGAAGTGGCTTGCGGACTCCGAACGCGAGGAGATCGAGGAGCGACTGGCCGCCGAGCAGGCAGAGGTTCCGAAGGTCAAAGGCTATCGGGAGGTGCTTGGGTCTTGGAACGTCAGAGTGCTCTCGCTGCAGTACGCGCTGTGGAGCATCGGCGTGTACGGGTTCGTGTTCTGGCTGCCGACGATCGTCAGATCGCAATCGGGCAATGGGATCGGCTCGACGGGAGTGCTCTCGGCGGTGCCTTATGCGCTGGCGGTCGTCCTGATGCTCGCCAACTCCTACGCCTCGGATCGCGCGCACCAGCGCCGGCGGCTGTTCGTGTGGCCATTCCTGATCGTCGGCGCGATCGCATTCTATTTGTCTTACCGCGTCGGCACCGGCCACTTCGTGGAGTCGTTCGCGCTGCTAGTGATCGCGGGCGGCGTGATGTACGCGCCGTATGGTCCGTACTTCGCGTTCGTGCCGGAGTTCCTGCCCCAGAACGTGTCCGGAACGGCGATGGGCGTGATCAACGCGTTCGGGGCACTCGGCGGATTTGCCGGCGCCTACATCGTTGGCGCGCTCGGCGGCGGCACCAAGTCAGGGGCGGCGTTCCTATTCATGGCCGGGTCACTGCTCGCGGCCGGCCTGCTGATGTTCCTGGTCAAGCGGCCCCAGGTGCGCACCGCCGAGCCACCGCGCCGAGCCAAGGTCAAGACCGCGACGACAGCGCTGGCCTCACTGGCGGGCGCGTCCCCAGACCCGCTCGTCGGCCCAGGGCACCTGTCCGCATTGCACAGCGGCCGCCGGAAGACCTACTGACGGGCATCAGCTGAGATGACCGCCCACTCACACGGCGAAGCAGCAGTCGAAGAGATCGTCCGCGCGCTGCGTGGCCCCCGCGTGCTCACTCGCCACCGACTTCTCGAGGCGGTGGATGCCGCCGACTGGCCGACCGGAATGTTCAACAGCGCGCTGGCGCGCGCGATCAAGCAGGGGCGTGTGCGCCGACTCGCCGACGGGCTGCTGGAGATCGCCCCGAATGAGTACCGGTAGGACGCCACCTCCGTGGCGCCGACCGCGCGGGGTCTGTAAGCCCGCAAGGCAGGCCGACACTAGGAAAACGTGACAAGTGGGGGACACTCGACGCTGATGATCGATCGCGGTCCGGCGAGAGATCCGGGAGTTGACCGCCAACGCGGCCGGCGTATGAGCGCCACGCCTGCATCCGCCGCTGGCGCCCACCC
>JBPCQU010000013.1:0-3715 GCA_050997795.1 Solirubrobacteraceae bacterium
CCCACCACGGGGTTGGATCCGCAGTCGCGCCTGTTTCTCTGGGATGTGCTGCTCGAGCTCCGCGGCGCCGGCGTGACGCTGATCCTGACCACGCATGACATGGCCGAGGCCGACCGGCTGTGCGATCGGATCGCGATCGTCGATCACGGCAAGATCATCGCGCTGGACACGCCGCGCGGCCTGCGGCGCCTGCTGCCCTCAGACGCCGGGCTCGAGCTGCTGGTCGAGGGCCCCGAGGACCCGGCCGCCACGTTCGCAGCTCTCGGCGGCGAGCGAAGCGTCGAGACGCGTGAGGCCGGAGGGGAGCGCTGGCGGGTGCTGGTCTACGGGACCGGCGACGACCTCCCCGAGCGGGCGCTCGCGCTGGCCAAGGCGGCGGGCCGGCTGGTGGTCGAGCTGCGCCGGATGGAGGGCACGCTCGAGGACGTGTTCGTGCACCTGACCGGTAGGGAGCTGCGGTGAGCGCTAGCTTGGAGACCGAGGGAGCTACGGTGAGCGCGGACGCCGAGTCCGGGAGCTCGGCCGCCGGTTTCGATCGGGCGACGCCCTTGCGGGCGTTCGGCGCGCTATGCGCGCGCGACCTTTGGGTCACCGTCCGTCACGAGCCGATTGGCTTCCTCAGTCAGGCGCTGCTTCAGCCGCTGTTCTTCCTGTTCGTGTTCGGGCGTGTACTGCCCGAGATCGGCGCCGCCCGCGGCGCTTACGGGACGGCGCTGCTGCCGGGGATCATGGCGCTGACGCTGGTGCTCACGGCACTTCAGAACACGGCGCTGCCGCTGGTGATCGAGTTCTCGTTCACCAAGGAGATCGAGGACCGCTTGCTGGCGCCGCTGCCCGTGTGGGCGGTCGCGGCCCAGAAGATGCTGATCGCCGCCGCCCGCGGGGTCTTCGCCGCGCTGCTGATCCTGCCCCTCGGCGCGCTGATCCTCCCCGGTGGAGTGCACCTCGCGGGCGCCTCCTGGGGGGCGCTCGCCGCGATCCTGGCCTTCGGCTCGATCACCGCCGCCGCGATGGGGCTCGTGCTCGGGACGGCGGTGCCTCCCAACCGGATCAGCGTCATGTTCGCGCTCGTGCTGACGCCGCTGATCTTCACCGGCTGCACCTTTTACCCGTGGGCGGGGCTCGCGCACCTGCGCTGGTTTCAGGTCGTCACCTTGTTCAACCCGCTCACCTACGTCAGCGAGGGAATGCGCGGTGCGCTGACCTCGCTTCCCCACCTGGCCCCGGGCTGGGTAGCGGTGGGGATCGTGGTGTCGTTTGTGGCCTTCGCTGCGCTGGGGACGATCGGCTTCGTCCGCCGGGCGGTGGGCTGAGGGTCAGAAGAGCGGATCCTGGCCCGGGAGGCCACCGTCGCGCCGGCCGCCGGGTGTCGGCTGGCCGAGCGCGATCGCCAGGTCGTGCGCGATCGCGCCCTCCGAGCGCGAGGCGATCAGCGGCCCCTCGATCCCCTCGACGTGGACCAGCGTGCGCCGCCCGTCACCACGCTCGCCGGCCTGAAGCGGGACGAGCGCGTAGATCCGGTCGGCACGGACGAACTTGCCGTACCCGAGTGCGACCATCGGCGTTCCGCGGGCCATGACCCGCGCATCGTACGCCGCCGAGCGCACGTCGGGCCGGCCGCCACCGGCCGGCAGCGCGAGTCAGCCGCCGAGGATCAGTGCCAGGCGCCGCTCGAGCGCCCCGGCGAGCGCCTCGCGCAGCGGGCCCTCCTGGAAGCGCTCGACGAGCGCGGCGAGGAACCCCTCGATCACCAGCCGCTTGGCGACCTCCTCGGGTAGGCCGTGCGAGCGCAGGTAGAAGAGCTGGTCGGCGTCGACCTGGGCGACCGCGGCGGCGTGCGTGCAGCGCACGTCGTTGGCCTGGATCTCGAGACCGGGGATCGCGTCGGCGTGGGCCCGCTTGGAGATCAGCAGGTTGCGCGACTCCTGGAACGCGTCTGTCCTCTGCGCGCCGGGGTCGACGATGATGTTGCCCTTCCAGACCGCGCTCGAGCGACCCTGCAGGACGCCTCTGAACGCGAGGTCCGAGGTCGTGTTGGGGGCGGCGTGCTCCTGCGTGGTGTCGAAGTCGATGTGCTGGCGGCCGTGCGTGGCGTAGGCGCCGGTGACCCGCGCCTCGGCGCCCTGGCCGCCCAGCCGGGTCTGCATCCGCACGTGGCCACGGGCGGAGCCGAAGCCGAGCGCGACCCAGTCGAGCGCGGCGTCGCGGCCGACCTCGGCGCGGTGGGTGCCGAAGATCCAGCTGCTCTCTGACAGAGCTTGCCCCGAGACGAAGCGAAGGCGCGCGTTCTGGCCGATCACCAGCTCGACGACGCTGTTGAAGACGGCGTCGCTGTCGGGTGACCCGGAGATCGCCTGCTCCCAGACCTCGGCCTCGGCGCCGGGCTCGAGCACGATCAGCGTCCGGCGGTGAAGCTCAGTGCCGGTGGTGGCGTGCACGGCGCTCAGCAGGATCGGGCGCGTCAACGCCACGCCAGGGCGCACGTAAACGAACGCACCGCCGCGAAATCCGGCGTCGTTGCGGGCCACGAACACGTCGTCGGAGTCGAGCACCGAGCCCAGATGGCGCTCCACGAGCTCGGGGTGCTCGGCCGCCGCGCGGTCGAGCGAGCTGACGACCACCCCGTCGGGCAGCTCGCCCGTTAGGGTCGCTTCGCCGCCGTCGACCTGGCGCAGCTCGACAGCGGCGTCGGGGTCGAACATCGGCTCCGGCCGTCCAGCACCGCCGTCGCCGTTCTGGGGCACCGCGGCCGGGGCATACGCGCCGAGGTCGAGGCTCGAGATGTCGGTGAACTCCCAGCCGGGCTTGCCCTTGAAGCGGGGCAGCTCGAGAGTTTCGCTCAGACGCGCCGCGCGCTCGCGGCGCGCCGCCAGGAAACCGCTAGCCAATCGACCCTTCCATCTGGAGCTCGATCAACCGGTTCATCTCGACCGCGTACTCCATCGGGAGCTCCTTGGTGATCGGCTCGATGAAGCCGTTGACGATCAGCTTGGACGCCTCCTCCTCGGAGATCCCGTGTGACATCAGGTAGAAGAGCTGGTCGTCGCCGACCTTAGAGACCGTGGCCTCGTGGCCGACGTTGACGTCGTCCTCGCTGATGCGGATCGTCGGGTAGGTGTCAGAGCGCGAGTGCTCGTCGAGCAGGAGCGCATCGCAGACGACCTTGGACCGCGCGCCGTGCGCGCCCTTGGCGATCTCGAGCAGCCCCCGGTAGGAGCCCCGCCCGCCGTCCTTGGAGATCGACTTGGCGAAGATGTTCGAGGTCGTGTTCGGCGCGGCGTGGATGATCTTGGCGCCCGCGTCCTGGTGCTGACCGGCGCCCGCGAAGGCGATCGACAGAACCTCCCCGTGGGCGCGCTCGCCCATCAGGTAGATGCTCGGGTACTTCATCGTCAGCTTCGATCCGAGGTTGCAGTCCACCCACTCCACAGTCGCATCCTCGTACGCGACCGCGCGCTTGGTGACCAGGTTGTAGACGTTGGTCGACCAGTTCTGGACCGTCGTGTAGCGAATCCGGGCACCCGGCTTGGCGATCAGCTCCACCACGGCGGAGTGAAGCGAGTCCGAGCTGTAGGTGGGAGCCGTGCAACCCTCGACGTAGTGGACGTATGAGCCCGGCTCGGCGATGATGATCGTCCGCTCGAACTGGCCCATGTTCTCGGTGTTGATCCGGAAATAGGCCTGCAGCGGCATCTCGACGTGGACACCTTCCGGC
>JBPCQU010000108.1:0-15895 GCA_050997795.1 Solirubrobacteraceae bacterium
GCGCTCGGCGGCAGCTTCGCCGGCGGGATCGCGGCGCTGATCATGACCGGCACGCTCTACGGGCAGGCCCAGTTCCACTGGGTCCGGGGCTTCCTGTTCGGGGCGGCCCTCGGCGCGTGCGCGGCGATCATCGTCTACTTCAAGTGCAAGCCGCCGACGGTGGAGGAGTACGAGCATGCCCTCGGCCAGGCGGAGGCCGCCGAGCGTCACAAGCTGGCGGAAAACGCGGCCCGCTCTCGGGGGGTGGTCGTCAGCTAGCGGGCGCAAGGCAGCCTCGAACAGCCTCCAGACCAGCCGATTCTGACCAGCCGGGTGCGGCCGTGTCGGCTAAGGGCGGCGGTGACCGCCGGGTTTAGGTCACCGCCGCCGGAGGCATGCTGTAATGGGATGCGGTGTGGATCGGCTTGACCTGGCGCCCTCGGCCTCCTACAGCCTGACGCTGCGGCTGCGGATCCCGCGACGACCGGGATCGTTTGCCCTCGTCGCCGAGGCGATCGGCGCCACCGGCGGATTGCTCGGTGCGATCGACCTCGTGCGTGTGGATGGATGGGGTCGCGGTGCGCGACGTGACCGTCGCGTGCCGTGACGCCGAGCATGGCCAGGCGGTGATCGCGGCTGTCCGGTCGCTCGACGGGGTCGAAGTCGAGAGCGTCTCTGACCGGACCTTCCTCCTGCACCTGGGGGGCAAGATAGTGGTCGAGCCCAAGGTCCCGGTCAAGACCCGTGACGACCTCTCGATGGTCTACACGCCGGGCGTCGCGCGTGTGAGCTCCGCGATCCACGAAGATCCCGCCAAGGCCTGGACGCTGACGATCAAGCGCAACACCGTCGCGGTCATATCCGACGGCACCGCGGTGCTGGGCCTGGGCGACATCGGTCCGGAAGCCGCGATGCCGGTGATGGAGGGCAAGGCGATGCTGTTCAAGGAGCTGGCCGGCGTCGATGCCTTCCCGCTGTGCATCGCCACTCAGGACGTGGACGAGATCGTGACCTTCGTCAAGACGGCGGCGCCGACGTTCGGCGCCGTCAACCTCGAGGACATTGCGGCCCCGCGCTGCTTCGAGATCGAGCGCCGCCTGATCGCCGAGCTGGACATCCCGGTCTTCCACGATGACCAGCACGGGACCGCGATCGTTGTACTCGCCGCGCTGCTCAACGCCCTGCAGGTCGTCGGCAAGGACGCCGAGACGATCAAGGTCGTGGTGGTCGGCGCCGGCGCTGCGGGAGTGGCCTGTACCGAGATCATCCTCGCCCACGGGGTGCGCAACGTGATCGCCTGTGACATCGACGGCGCGCTGTACGCGGGACGGCCAGGCTTGGATCCGATCCGTGCCTCGCTGGCGGCGCGCAGCAATCCGAACGGCGAGCGCGGCATGGCTGACGCCGTGTTGGCGGGAGCCGACGTGCTGGTTGGCGTGTCGAGATCCGGCGCCGTGAGTCCGGACGCCGTGCGTACGATGGCGCCCGATCCGGTGGTCTTCGCGATGGCCAATCCCGAGCCGGAGGTACACCCCGAGGAGGTCTCCGGCGACGTGATGGTGATGGCCACCGGGCGATCGGACTACCCCAATCAGATCAACAACGTGCTCGCCTTTCCGGGCGTCTTCCGGGGCGCGCTGGACGTCCGTGCCAGCGCGATCAACGAGCAGATGAAGCTCGCGGCGGCGCGGGCGATCGCCGGCGTGATCGGGCCCGACGAGCTGCACGCCGACTACATCATCCCGGGCGTCTTTCACCCCAACCTGTCTCAGGCGGTCGCCGCCGCGGTCGCGGAGGCGGCGCTGAGCACCGGGGTGGCACGCAAGGGGCGCGCGGCCGCCTGAGCCGACCGCGCCTGGCGCCCGCGCGGCCGCCTGAGCCCGCTCTGCCGCCTGAGCCGACCGCACCGCCCGGGGCGGCGAGTCGACCTCATGACATGCATGGGAGGCGAAACGGGTGGCCGTGACGAGCGCATCGCCCAGATCGCGGCCGTCCAGCGCGGCCGGTGTCGCGAGTTCAGCTGCTAGTGCGAGAACGTCCCGACCAGGCGCGCCTGCTCGATCACGTGATCCTCGATCCGGTCAAGCAGCGCCCGCCGCTCGAGGCCGGGCTCGAGGTCGAGGTCCTCGTCGAGCGCGTAGACCCAGAAGTAGTAGTGGTGGCTGCCGTGATCGGGCGGCGGCGCCGGCCCGCCATAGCCCGTCTTGCCGAACGAGTTCTTGCCCGCGGTGGCGTCACCTCCGCCTTCCGGCACCCCGGTCGCTTCGCCCGCGATCCCGTAGGCCACCCAATGCGTGAAGCCGTCGACGAGCGGGGCATCGGGGTCATGGACCACGACCGCGAACGCCTTCGTGCCGTCAGGCACGCCGGACCATTCGAGCTCGGGCGAGGCGTCCTCGCCGTCGCCGGTGTGGCGATCGGGAATCCGCTCGTGATGCTTGAACGCGGGGCTCCTCAGCTTCAGGTCTGCGACGTTTAGTTGTTGTGCCATGGTCACGGCATACCCGTGGTCGCGGGCGATGAATCGTCACGCCTCGTAGCGCACACCGACTGCCAGCGTCCAGCGCGCGAACGCGGTGCCGCGCCTCCGCGTAGGGGAGCGGCCGGACCTCGTAGAAGCCGCCGAGGTAGGTGCCGGGAATGCCGTACGGCTCGCCCTGTCGAGGTTCCCGCGCAGGCCGACGTGGCCGTTGGCGAGCGCGAACACCGACTCGGTTTGAGCGAGCGCGTCCAGGTGCAGCGCGGTCTCGCGGATCGCCCACGGGTCGACCGGGAACGCCGGGTGCTGAATCACCTGTCAATCAGCTCGTCGAGGTCGGCTACGACCACGCTCGCCCCGTGCTCGCGCAGCGCCGGCGCCTGGCCAACCCGGTCGACCCCGACGACGTAGCCGAAGCTTCCGGCGCGGCCCGCCTGGACCCCCGCGAGTGCGTCCTCGAATACCGCCGCCTGCGCGGGTGCCACGCCTAGCGCCTTGGCTCCGGCGAGGAACGTGTCCGGGGCCGGCTTTCCCTTCAGGTGCTCGCGCTCGGCGACCACGCCGTCGATCCGTTCCTCGAACAGGTCATCGATCCCCGCCGCGACCAGGACGTCCTTGCAGTTCGTGCTCGAGGACACGACCGCTCGCCGCAGCCCCGCTTCGCGCGCGGCTTTGACGAACGCGACCGAGCCTTCGTACGGGTCGACGCCGTCGCGCTTGATCAGCTTCAGCACGAGCTCGTTCTTGCGATTGCCGATCCCGCACACGGTCTCCTGGGAAGGAGGATCCCCTGGGTCGCCTTCGGGGAGCTCGATCCCGCGTGACTCAAGGAACGAGCGCACGCCGTCGTAGCGGGGCATGCCGTCTACGTACTCGTCGTAATCAGCGACCTTGTCGAACTCTTTAAACGCGGCGCCGCCCTGGCCGGCCTTCTCGGCCCGCTCGCGCAGATAGCCGTCGAACGTCTCCTTCCAGGCCGCGGCGTGGACCTTGGCGGTCTGGGTGAGCACGCCATCGAGGTCGAACAGGCAGGCGGTGATCTGGTCCGGGAGGCCGAGCACGCCCTAAAGCTACCTGGCTCGAGGCCGATTGCGGCTGACACCCGCGGGTAGGGTGATCTATTAGGGATACCTGATAAGAACGGATCGAGCGCGCCCTTCCCGTCTCGACCCACGAAAGGAGCCTCCTCAAGTGAGCGACAGCCAGCCACCCCGCACGACCACCGACGCCGGCATCCCGGCGGCCAGCGACGAGCACTCGCTGACTGTCGGCCCCGACGGTCCGATTCTGCTCCAGGATCAGTATCTGATCGAGCAGATGGCCAACTTCAATCGCGAGCGAATCCCCGAGCGTCAGCCGCACGCCAAGGGCTCGGGCGCCTTCGGCCACTTCGAGACGACCAACGACGTCAGCGCCTACACGCGCGCGGCGCTCTTCCAGCCCGGGGTCAAGACCGACGTGCTGGCTCGCTTCTCCACGGTGGCGGGCGAGCGCGGGAGCCCCGACACCTGGCGCGACCCCCGGGGGTTTGCGCTGAAGTTCTATACGAGCGAGGGCAACTACGACATGGTCGGCAACAACACGCCGGTCTTCTTCATGCGTGATCCGCTGAAGTTCCAGCACTTCATCCGCAGCCAAAAGCGCCGCGCCGACAACGACCTGCGCGACAACGACATGCAGTGGGACTTCTGGACGCTGTCACCTGAGTCCGCTCACCAGGTGACCTGGCTGATGGGCGACCGCGGCATCCCGCGCAGCTGGCGGCACATGAACGGCTACTCCAGCCACACCTACATGTGGATCAATGCGAGCGGGGACAAGGTCTGGGTGAAGTACCACTTCAAGACCGACCAGGGGATCGGATTCCTCACCCAGGAGGAGGCCGACGGACTCGCCGGCGAGGACGGGGACTACCACCGGCGAGACCTGTTCAACGCGATTCGCAACGGCGAGCATCCCAGCTGGACGCTGTACATGCAGATCATGCCGTTCGAGGAGGCTCGGACATACCGTTTCAACCCGTTCGACCTGACCAAGGTCTGGCCGCATGGCGACTACCCGCTGTTGGAGGTCGGTCGGCTCACCCTGGATCGCAACCTGACCGATTTCCACACCGAGATGGAGCAGGCCGCGTTCGAGGTCAACAACCTGGTGCCGGGGATCGGACTGAGCCCGGACAAGATGCTACTCGCCCGGGGGTTCTCCTACGCCGACGCGCACCGCGCCCGGCTCGGTGTCAATTACAAGCAGATCCCGGTCAACGCCCCTCACGTGCCCGTGCACAGCTACAGCAAGGACGGGGTGGGGAGGACGGTCAACGTGACCGATCCTGTCTACGCGCCCAACTCCTACGGTGGCCCGCGGGCCGATCCGTCGAAGACCGACGACGCAGGGCTGTGGGCGGCCGACGGTGACATGGTCCGCCGGGCCTACACCTTGCGGGCCGAGGACGACGATTGGGGTCAGCCCGGAACCATGGTTCGCGAGGTGTTGGATGACGACGCGCGCGCGCGGTTGGTGACAAACGTCGCCGGTCATCTCAGCGATGGCGTCTCCGACATGGTCCTCGCTCGGGCGTTCGAGTACTGGAAGAACGTCGACAAGGACATCGGCGCGAGGATCGAGCAGGCCGTCCGCGCGCCCGTCGGCGTCTGAGGCGGCTATTCGTGCTCGAGCGGCTGCAGGCGCTCGATCGCCTGCGTCAGCCGCTCGAGCGGCTCGATGATGTCGTTGCGGTCGGCCTTCTGCTCGACCGCGAGCCGCACGGCGGCGATCTCTCGCGCGAGATACTCGGTCTCGGCCAGCGCGCGCGCGTTGACTTCCCGGTCGCGCTCGATCTCGTCCTTGTCGCGGTCGGCCTGCCGGTTCTGGGCCAGCAGGATCAGCGGCGCCGCGTACGCGGCCTGGGTCGAGAACATCAGGTTGAGCAGGATGAACGGGTACTTGTCCCAACGCAGTGACCACGCGACGGCGTTGAGCGCGATCCAGAGGACCACGGCGACGGACTGCGCCGCCAGGTAGCGGCCGGTGCCCAGGAACCGCGCCAGCCGCTCGGCCAGGCGCCCGAAGGCGTCGGGGTCGTAGACCGGTCCGCCCGGCGTTCCGCGAGGGGTAGAGAGATCATCACTACGTGCCATCAGGCCTCCGCCGAAAGCGTAACTCGCCAGTTGGCGGGCAGGACACGGTCGAGCACGTCATCGATCGTGACCGCGCCGACCAGCCGCCCGGCTTCGTCGACCACCGCCAAAGCGACCACGTCGTAGGCCGCTAGCTGGCCGGCCACCTCGCGGTCCGAGAGCCCGACATCGACCGGCTCGGCGTCCTCCTCGACGCAGCGGCCGAGCGGCTTGCTCGGCGTCTCGCGCAGCAGCCGCTGGATGCCGACGTTTCCCAGGTAGCGGCCCGTCGGCGTCTCGAGCGGGGGCCGGCAGATGAACACCTGGGCGGCGAGCGGGACCGGAAGCGCGGGGTCCCGCACCCGGGCCAGCGCTTCGGCGACGGTCGCGTTGGGCGCCAGGATCACCGGCTCGGGCGTCATCAGGCCGCCCGCCGTGTCGGGCTGATATGACAGCAGGCGGCGCACCGGCTCAGCCTCCTCGGGGTCCATCGCGTGCAGCAACTCAGCCTGGCGGAGGGCCGAGAACTCCCCCAGCAGGTCAGCCGCGTCGTCCGCCTCCATCTCGTCCAGCACCCGCCCGAGACGCCCCTGATCGAGCCCCTCGACGAGCTTGACCTGCTCGTCCTCTGACAATTCTTCGAGCAGGTCAGCGAAGCGATCGTCCTCAAGCTCTGAGGCCAGCACCCGCCGGCGGCTGAGCGGCAGGCGCCGGAGCGCCGCCGCCATCTCGGCCGGATGGAGTCCGCCGAGCTCCGCCGCCTGACGGTCGACGGGGCGGTCGGAGGCGAACAGCTCGCCGGCCTCGCTCCAGTCGATCACGTCCGGCGCGCGGCGCAGGCCAGGAACGCGCCGCCCGGCGAGCGCGACGGTCGCGATCTCCCAGCCGAGCTGCTCGGGCGCCGGGGTCAGGCCGATATCGACCACGCGCTCGCCTTTGAGGCGCTTTCCGATCAGCTCGGCCGCGAGCAGCCGCTCGCCGTCACGCAGCTCGAACTGACGCAGGTTGACCGAGCCTCGCCGCAGCCGCGCGCCGTTGTTGTCGATCTCGCCGATCCGTCCGATGCCGACGAACACGCGGCGGCGCTGAACCGCGACCACCACGCCGTTGACGCGGGGCGGCTTGGAGCCGAGGTCGACCACGCCGTCCACGACCCGGCCGACGTCGGCGCCGTCGGCGCCGAGCAGCGGCAACCGGGTCAGCCTCGACACGTAGACGATGCGTGGCTCCATGTCCACATCGTACGCCGGGTGATGACGGCCCCGGTCGTATCGACGCTCGGTGGCGGGCATCAGTATGGTCACCGCGTGGGCCCGTTCGCAACTCGGTTGCTCGCCGCGCTCGCGGTGAGCGCGATCCTCGCCGCCTGTGGCGGGAGCAGCAGCAATTCGAGCCCCGACGCCGCGCACGTCAAGCAGACGATCACGCGGGCGTTCCACGCGCTGGCCACCGGGGACGGAGCCACGCTCTGCTCGCTCGCGACTGCGGACGGTCAGCGGGCACTCGCCGCGGCGGCTCCCCATTCCACCTGCGCGAAGGTCGTAGCGCTGGTTGGCGCCCATCTGACACCGTCACAGAAGGCGGCGCTGGAGAGCGTGCAGGTCAGCAAGGTGACGATCGACGGCGATCACGCGACCGTGAAGAGCTCGGACCTGACCGTCGCGCATGGGTCGCTGAAGGGCTTCATCGACTCCGGATCGGCGCCGACCAGGCTCGCCAAGCAGTCCGACGGCAGCTGGAAGATCTCTCGCTAGCGGCGTGAAGATCACCTACACGCATACCGACGAGGCCCCCGCGCTGGCGACCAAGTCGCTGCTGCCGATCATCGAGGCGTTCGCGGGTGTCGCCGAGGTGGAGATCGAGCTGCGGGACATCTCGTTGGCGGCCCGGATCCTGGCCCAGTTCCCCGACCACCTGACCGACGAGCAGCGGGTCGCCGACGCCCTCAGCGAGCTTGGCGAGCGGGCAAGAACGCCCGAGGCCAACATCATCAAGCTTCCGAACATCAGCGCCTCGACCCCGCAGCTCAAGGCGGCCGTCGCCGAGCTGCAGGCTGCCGGCTACGCGATTCCCGGCTACCCCGACGAGCCGGCCGAGGACGAGCAGCGTGAGGCCGGCGCCCGGTACGACAAGGTCAAGGGCAGCGCGGTGAACCCGGTGCTGCGCGAGGGCAACTCCGACCGCAGGGCACCGGCCTCGGTCAAGGCGTTCGCGCGCAAGCACCCACATTCGATGGGCGCCTGGTCAACGGATTCCCGCTCGCACGTCTCGACGATGAGCGAGGGTGACTTCCGCGCCACCGAGAAGTCGGTGACCATGCGGACCGCGGGCTCAGTGCGGATCCAGCACCAAGGCGTCGACGGCGCGGTAACGGTGCTCAGGGAGACGGTCGCGGTGCTCGACGGCGAGGTGCTCGACGCGGCGGTAATGCGCAGATCGGCGCTGCAGCTGTTCCTGGCCGAGCAGGTGGCCGACGCCAAGCGCACCGGCGTGCTGTTCTCGGTCCACCTGAAGGCGACGATGATGAAGGTCTCTGACCCGATCATCTTCGGCCACGCGGTGCGCGCCTTCTTCCCGTTTGTCTTCGCCGGGCACGCGGAGGAGCTCGCGGCCGCCGGGGTCAACGCCAATGACGGGCTCGCGGCGCTCCAGAGCGCGATCGATTCGCTTGGCGAGGCCGAGCGCGCGGCGGTACAGGCGGCGATCGCCGACGCCTACGCCAACGGGCCGGCGCTCGCGATGGTCGACTCCGACCGCGGGATCACCAGTCTGCACGTCCCCAGCGACGTGATCATCGACGCCTCGATGCCGGCCGCGATCCGCTCCTCAGGCCAGATGTTCAACGCCCAGGGGGAGCAGCAGGACACGAAGTTCGTAATCCCGGACCACTCCTATGCCGCCCTCTACGCGGAGACGGTAGACGACTGCCGCGAGCACGGCGCCTTTGACCCGGCGACGATGGGGACGACGCCCAACGTCGGCCTGATGGCCCAGAAGGCCGAGGAGTATGGGTCCCACGACAAGACGTTCGAGCTCGCCACCGACGGCGTGGTCATAGTGCTCGACGAATCGGGCCAGACGCTGATCGAGCACGAGGTGCGGGAGGGGGACATCTGGCGCATGTGCCAGACCAAGGACGCCGCGGTTCAAGACTGGGTGCGGCTCGCGGTCTCGCGCGCCCGGGAAACGGGGGCGCCGGCCGTGTTCTGGCTCGACGAGACGCGCCCGCACGACCAGCAGCTCCTGGACAAGGTGCGCCCCGCGCTCGACGAGCTCGACACCGACGGGCTCCAGATCGAGGTCCTCGACGTCGGGGCTGCCACCCGCTTCACGCTCACGCGCGCGCGCGCGGGCGAGGAAACGATCTCGGTTACCGGCAATGTCCTGCGCGACTACCTGACCGACCTGTTTCCGATCCTCGAGCTCGGGACCAGCGCCAAGATGCTCTCGGTGGTGCCGCTGATGAACGGCGGCGGCCTGTTCGAGACCGGCGCGGGCGGATCGGCGCCCAAGCACGTCACGCAGTTCGAGCGCGAGAACCATCTGCGGTGGGACTCGCTCGGAGAGTTCCTTGCGCTGGCGGCGTCGCTCGAGATGCTGGCCGAGAAGGCTGGCAACAAGCGCGCGAAGCTGCTCGCCGAGACGCTCGATCGGGCGACCGGCAGGCTGCTCGAGGAGGGCCGCTCCCCGTCGCGCAAGACCGGCGAGCTCGATAACCGCGGCAGCCACTTCTACCTCGCGCTCTATTGGGCCCAGGAGCTGGCCGCGCGCAGCGAGGACGCCGAGCTGTCCGAGCGCCTGGGGCGGTTCGCCGAGCGCCTCGCCTCGAGCGAGGAGACGATCGTGCAGGAGCTCGCCGCGGTGCAGGGGTCGCCGGTCGAGATCGGCGGCTACTACCGCCCCGATCCGCAACGAGTGGAGCAGGCGATGCGGCCGAGCGCGACGTTCAACGAGGCGCTCTCGACGCTGTAGGGTCACGATTGTGGTTCCCGAGGCCCGGATCGAGTCAGCCGCTGGCGGAAAGGTGCCGGCCGGCGACGGCTGGTTCGTGCTCAACGCCTGCGAGGCGCGCTGGCTCGAGGGCGACTTCGGCGCCTACACGCGCTTCGAGGGCGAGGCCAGGTTTCCGCAGATAGGGATCAACATCGGCGTGCTCGAGCCCGGGCAGCCCGCGTGCTTCTATCACCGCGAGAACGAGCAGGAGGACTTCCTCGTCCTCTCGGGGGAGTGCCTGCTGCTGATCGAGAGCGAGGAGCGCCGCCTGCGCGCTTGGGACTTCGTCCATTGCCCGGCCTGGACCGAGCACGTGTTCGTCGGTGCCGGTGACGGTCCGTGCGCTGTGCTCGCGGCCGGGACGCGGCTGATCGATGAGGTGGTGTATCCCGCCTCCGAGCTCGCCCAGCGCCACGGCGCAGGGGTCGCGCGCGAGACGCAGGATCCCGACGAGGCGTACGCGAGCATCGGCGAGGACCGGGAGACCGTCTACCGCGAGGGCTGGCTTCGCTGACTTTGTGCGGGGACGCGGGACCGCGCGCCACTCCCTCAGACGGTCAGCGTGGCCGGCGCCGAGTCCAGCGCGGCCTCGATCGCCGCGACCAGATCTCTGGCCGAGGTGGCGGTCAGCTCCACCGCGACGCGCGCGGAGGGTCCCCGGGCGGGATCGGCGAAATCGATGTTGAGCGTGTGCTCGGCCATCGCGTGGACGGGATGGTCGAAGTAAATCGTGGCGTCAGTGACGTGGAACCACTTGTCGGCCGGTCCTTTCGCGCTGCCCTCGATCTCGGTCTTGACGGTCGCGTAGGTGCACATGCTCAGCCTCCGAGGTGGGTGGTGTAGAAGGCGTTGATCCGCTCCCAGCCATCATTGGCGGCGGCCACGCGGTACGCGGGCCGCTCGACGGCGAAGAAGGCGTGGCCGGCGTCGTCGTAGCTGTGGAACTCGTGCGGCTTATCGTTGGCGGTTAGGATCTCGTCCAGCTCGGCTACCTCCTCGGGGCTCGGGTGGGAGTCCTCGTTGCCGAACAGCCCCAGCAGCGGGGCCCGCAACTTCGGCAGCTGGTCGATGAGGTTTGAGACCTTTAGTGGGAAGCCCTCGGGCGGAGTGCCGGTGACGAACGCGCCGTAGCAGTCGACCGCGGCGTCGAGGTCGACGTTGCACGCGGCCAGCACGGCCTGACGGCCGCCCGAGCAGTAACCGATCACCCCGACCTTGGCGTTCGAGCTCGGCCGGGAGCGCAGGTACCGGGCAGCGCCCGCGACATCGCCGATCAGGCGCTCGTCGGGCACGCCGCCCTGCGCTCGCGCGGTCGCCGCCGCGTCGTCAGGCGCGGCGCCCGGGGCTTCCCGCCAGTACAGATTCGGGCAGATCGCGTCGTAGCCGAGCTCCGCGAATCGCCGGACGATCTCCTTCGTGCCGCGGTCATAGCCCGGCATGTGATGGATCACCACGACGCCGCCCCGGGCTCCCTCGTCGGTGGGCGAAGCGAGATACGCCTCCACTTCGTCATCGCCGTGGCCGGTGATCGTCACCGTCTGCGCGATCATCGAGCCGTTCATCGAGCACCTGAGCGTACGGCAAGAGGCTTCTGCATTAGCTACTAATATAAGCACTTCATGGAGCCGTCCGGTATCGACGTTCGCGCTTCACAGCTAGACGAGATCGCGGAGGCGCTTCCGCAGCGCGCGTCGGCGCTGTCGAGGCTGTTCTTGACCCGCACGAGCATCGACGTGTCCCAGCTCGAGGTCGCCGTGATGCGCGGCCTCGGAGACCAGCCGAGACGGATCACCGAGCTGGCCGCCGACGAGCGCGTCACGCAGCCGGCGATCACGCTGCTGGTCAACCGGCTCGCGGACCGTGGCTGGGTGAGGCGGATCGCGGACCCGAGCGACGGACGGGCGGTGCTGGTGAGCCTCACCGCAGACGGCGAGCAGGCGCTAGCGCTGCTCCGCGCCGAGTACCGCGCGATGCTGCACGAGGAGATGGCGACGCTCGACGATCGAGACGTCGACACGCTCGCCAGGTCGGTGGAGATCCTCGACGGTCTGATTGGACGCCTCATGGAGCGTGACGGGTGAGCTGCTGTCACTTCAGGCACGTGCTCGCCGTGCTCGACCAACAGGAGCGCGCGACCTGGGCGGTCCTGGATCGCGCGGTCGAGCTCGCCGAGGCGGAGCGCGCGCGGCTGACGCTCGCGCAAACGAGCGATCCGGGTCTGATCGTGAAGTGGTTCGCGCCGCTGGCGATGCTCTCGAGGGTGGGGTGCGCCGTCGAGTTCGACCTCGAAAGGTTCGCCCGCGACCGCCTCGCGCGGGCTTCGGAGTTCGTTCCCGCGTCGATCCCGCTGACGACTGTGCTGCTCGGGACCGATACTCCGTGCGCGGTCCGCCGGCTGGCCACCCACGATGTCTATGACCTGGTGGTGATCAACTCGGCTCTGCTGGCCCGCAGCCACAGGCTCAGGCGCGAGATCCGCAGGCTCGAGCTGTGCGCGCTCACGGTCTCGCCCCAGTCAAGCCACGGTGAGGTCGAGGAGCTCGGCATCGCCGACGGGCGGCTGACGCGGAGCCGCGACGGCTCGCGGAGGTTCCTGCGCACCTTCTCCTGAGGCGGGTCCGGTCCGCGCTCAGGGTCGTTGCGCGGCGAGCGCCGTCCACTCGTCGCGCGGGATGCCGCTGACGCCGACCGGCTGCAGGCAGACGTGGTCGGCGCCGGCGTCCAGGTGCTCGCGGGCCACCCCGATGATGTGCTCTGCGGTCCCGTGGGGGACGAGCGCGTCGATCAGCCGGTCAGAGCCGCCGTCGACGATGTCCTCCTGGGCGAACCCGAACCTGAGCAGGTTGTTGGTGTAGTTGCGAAGGCCGAGGTAGAGCGCCGCGTATTTGCGGGCCGTAGCGCGGCCGCGATCGGTGTCGGGGTCCAGAACGCAGGCCAACTCGGGCGCGACGAGCGCCCCCTGGCCGACCTGCTCGCGAGCGAAGCGGGTGTGCGCCACCGGGGTGAAGTACGGGTGCGCGCCGAGCGAGCGCTGCGCGCTGAGATCGAGCATCTTTGGTCCCAGCGCCGCCAAGCAGCGCACATCGCGGGGAACCGGCGTGTCAGCGGCGTCGAGGCCGTCTAGGAACCCGCGCATCGTGGTCAGCGGCTTCGAATAGTCGCTGGTGGCCTCGGGGTGACCGATCCCGATTCCCAGCAGCACCCGTCCCGGGAACTCGCGTGACATCTCCGCGTGCTCGGCCGCGAGGGTCGCCGGCTCGTTCTGCCACACGTTGACGATGCCGGTGGCCACGACGAGGCTCGTGGTCGCCTCCAGCAGCGGGCGCACCGCGGGCAGCCGGGGCGAGCCGCCCAGCCAGAAGGCGCCAAAGCCGAGATCCTCGGCGAGCTTGGCCGCGTCGCCGGCGTTCTGCTCGCCGATCGCACGATAGGAAGTCCAGACCCCGATCTCGCCTAGTCGCATCATCCACAGCCTTGCACATGCGATCGCCGGCCCCTTCGAGCCCGCGGCTGGCTCTCAGTCGACTGATGTATGCGCGGGCAGAGCGATACGAATGACCACCCGGGCGGGGCGCGTCGGCAAGGCGAGGGAGAGGAAGTCCCGCACCGGCGCGCGGTTGTGGCAGAACGGGCACGTGAGCCGAGCAGACAGCGACAGCGGATCAGCGCCGATGGCGATCGGCGCATCGCACCGACGGCAAGCCAGGGTGCCAACCCCCAACCGACCGGAGCGAGTGGCGCGCCTCTCCTCGTACTCGCCGGCAACGCCCGCTCGGGACGCTGGGCCGTCGCGATGAGGTTGACCGATGCCGCGAAAGACCGTCACACGACGAGTCTAGGTCCTCGCACCCCCTGTGGTCGGTCGAGCGTTCCCGCCGCCGGCGCGATCGGCGATACTCGCCCGGTGAGCGACCGCAACGTCCTGGGAGGCCCGATCGAGAACTGCGGCAGCGATCCGGTCACCGGCTTCTATCGCGACGGGTGCTGCCGTACCGGTCCGGAGGACCGCGGCAGCCACACGATCTGCGCCGTGGTGACCGAGGAGTTCCTCGAGCATCAACGGAGCATCGGCAACGATCTCAGCACGCCGATCCCTCAGTACGGCTTTCCCGGTCTGATGCCCGGTGACCGTTGGTGCGTCACCGCGGCCAACTGGCGGCGGGCCCACGAGGATGACGCCGCCGCCTACGTCGTGCTTGCCTCCACGCACGAGCGGGCCCTGCAGGTCGTTCCCCTCGCGATGCTCCAGCAACACGCGGTCGACGTACCCGCGGATCCCAGGACGCTGGGAAGTTGACCTTGGACCTCGACGCGATCCGGCGAGAGCTCGAGACGCGTCGGGATCGCGCACGCGAGCGCGTGGCAGTACTCGCACGACGTCCCGAGCGCGGTAGCGCGCTGGGGTTCGGCAAGCGGGTGGGCGATGGCACTACCGAGGCGGTCAGCCGGCTCACCGACATCGGCGTTGGAGGGACGCTCGAGCGAGGGCTGGCCCGCACCGAGCGAGCCTTGGCCAAGCTCGATGACGGGACCTACGGCGTCTGTGACTCCTGTGGCGATCCGATCTCCCGGGGGCGAATGCGGGCGTTGCCTGACGGCGTGCTGTGCCTGAAGTGTGCGGCGTCCGAGCGTCGGGCCCCGGCACCGCGACGTCGCTAGGGGTACCCGACGGTGGCCCCCGCGCGGTGCAGCCCAGCCGCGCTCAGCGCGGCGGCGGCGGGTCCCTCGAGGTCGTCGAGCACGCCGTCGAGGCGATCACCGGCGAGGTCCGAGACTTTGGCGGCGAGCTCGGACGCCGCGAGGGGTCGCCCGGGGGCTCCACGCGGCGAACCGACGCGTGCGAGCTCGTGGCCCCCGACGCTCAAGACCGCTCCGAATTCGGGCAGCGATTCGTCGACGGTGACGCTCACAAGCCGCGAACGGTCACGAGCGGTGGCATCGATCGACGCGAAGTCGTGGACGCCTGGAGGACCGTGAACGAGGGTGTGCGCGACGCAATACGGGATCGAGAACTTCGCCGACAGGCCGTCGGTGACCTCGTCGAGGTGGGCGGCTTGGCGTGAGACGGGGTGCACGATGACTTCGATCGGGTCTTGGTCACGCCGCTGACCCCGGTCGCGGACCTCAACGGCGGCGTCGATCGCCGCATGCGTGCCCAGACAGCTCGGGTGAAGCTTGATCCAGTTGCGCCTGATCGCGCTCGTGGAGTCACCCGCGCGCGGGGCGCCGGGACGTGGGGCCCCGGCATCGGCGGTGGGCCAGCCGGCGCCGAGCACGGCCTCAAACCCGAGCGGACCATGAATCGCGCGCGGATCTACGCTGGCCCCGGCCCGGGCGAGCAGCGCTCCCTGCACGCCGGCGGCGGCTGCCAGCCCGACCTGGATCGCCTTGCCGTCGGTCCCGAACGCCCCGCGCGTGCCGCCCGCGCGCAACAACGCCACGGCGATCGCGGTCTCGCGCTGCGCCGCCGGCAGGCCCAGCAGACGCGAGGCGGCGACTGCAGCCCCGACTGGGCCGCAGACCGACGTCGGGTGCCAACCCGCGTCGTACAGCGCCGGATGGCTCGCCGCCGCGACCGCGGCCAGCGCCTCGTAGCCCTCCGCGTAGGCATCCAAGGCCGCCCGCAGCGAAAGGCACTGGTGTGCCGCCAGCACCAGCGCCGCCGGGGCGCTCGTCGAGCTCACGTGCGCCACACCGTCCGCGAAGGTGTCATCGAAATCGAGCACGTGGCCAGCGGTGGCGGCAAACGCCACGTCCGCCAGCAGGTCATCGCCGGAGGCGCGCATCGCCCGGGCGGCCGGCTCAGCTAGGCCGCCAGACGCGCACGCCAGCCAGTCGGTGAACGCCATGAGATAGGCCGGATCGGGATCCCCGCCACCCCGGGAGTCAGCGATGGGGTGCATCACCCAAGAAGGCTAGTCCGCCGGATATGCTCGGCGCGTGGCGCCCCGGGACGTGCGGGCTTTCTTCGCCGGGCTGTCCGACTGGGCGTCCGCGAAGGGCCGCGCACCACACACGCACCGCTACGGCGGGCCCGAGCACGAGGCCGACCTGTTGATGCCCGACGGCGAACGCCCGCACCGCGTCGCCGTGCTCCTGCACGGGGGCTTCTGGCGCGCGCGCTTCACACGAGCGACGATGGCGGCGCTCGCCGTGGACCTCGCGGACCGGGGATGGGGGACGTGGAACGTCGAGTACCGCAGGGTTGGAAGCGGCGGCGGCGGGCCTGAGACGCTCGACGACGTACGCGCGGCGATCGACGCGCTGACGAGCGTCGAGGCTCCGCTGGACCTCGCGCGGCTGGTGGTGATCGGCCACTCGGCCGGCG
>JBPCQU010000137.1:0-10843 GCA_050997795.1 Solirubrobacteraceae bacterium
AGGGTCCCGCCGCCGCCGCCGATCTGGGCCTCGACGTCGGCGAGGATCTTGGCGCGACGATCCTCCTCGGCGGCGGTCGAGAGGACCAGCATCAGGTCATATAGCGGAGCTTGCTCGGGCATAGCGCTGCGCCCGTTCACCGGACGGCGGCCGACTATAGCGAGCCGCAAACCGAGCGTCTGCCCGGCCGCTAAACGCTAGGCGAGCTCCTTGGCCCGGATGTCGGCGAGCTGGTCGTCGATCCAGTCCCCCGGGTCGCGCGCGGTGACGATCGACTTCAGTCCCTCGTGCCGTCGCTTGCGCTCGGACATCGGCATCGTCAGCGCGGCGTGGATCGAGTCGGCCAGCTCCTGGATGTCGAACGGGTTCACCGACAGCGCATAGTCGCCGAGCTCCTCGTGGGCGCCGGTGTTCTCTGACAGGACCGAGACCCCGGCGCGCTCGTTGACCATCGGGCCCTCCTTGGCCACCAGGTTCATGCCGTCGAACATCGCGTTGACCATCAGCATGTCGTAGTGCTTGTAGGCGGCGACCGCCTCCTCGAGGTCGTCGCGGAGCTTGAGCTGGATCGGCATCCAGTCGGGCGAGCCGTGGCGATGGTTGACGACCGCGACCACGGCTTCGATTCGCTCCAGGTACTCGGCGTACTCGGGGATGTCGGTCCGGGAGGGCATCAGCTGCGCGATGAACGTCACTTTCTCGCGGAACTCGGGGTGCTGCTCGAGGAACACGTCGAAGGCGCTGAAGCCGCGCAGGACGTTCTTGCTCAAATCGGCGCGGTCGACGCGCAGGATCAAGTGGTCACGACGGCGGCGCAGGAGCTCGTCCTCGAACTCGCGCACCCGAGGACCGCCGGCGACCGCCTGGACGGCGCTCGAGTCGATCGGCAGCGGGTAGGCGCGCACCCACACCTCGCGGTCGTCCACTTTCACCACGCCGCCATCGAAGTCGACCTCCAAGCCCATCAGGTCCTCGCAGCACTGCAGGAAGTTGTGGCGGTAGGAGCGGGTGTGGAAGCCGATGATGTCGTTTGACAGGATGCCCGCGTAGATCTCTGAGCGGATCACCGACGGGAGCACCCGCCACGAGTCCGACTGGCTCCAGGGAATGTGGACGAAGTGGTGCAAGAAGACGTCCGGCCGGCTGCGGCGGACCAGCCCCGGCAGCGTGTACAGGTGGTAGTCGTGGACCATCACCACTGGCTGATCGATCCCATCGATCTCGTCGAGCACGGCCCGGGCAAGATCTTCGTTGACGGCGTTGTAGCCGAACTCGAACGCCTCGGTCTCGTTGCGGCGGATGTCCGGCGCGTTGCTCAGGTCCCACAGGTAGTGCTGGATGAACCACAGCATGGGGTTGGCGATGATGTTGTAGAAGCCCTCGTAGGCGTCGGCGTCGGACGCCACCAGCTTGACGCGGTACTCGTTGCCGTCGGGGGTGTTGACCGGGAACGGGCGGCCGTCGTGGCGGTCGGCCTCAGCGACGTCCTGGTCGGTCATCGCCGACGCGACCCAAGTCACCGGCCGGTGCGACGCGAGGCCGATCAGCGCGGTCACCAGCCCCCCGGTGCCTCGCTTTACGTCACCTCCGGGCTGGAAGGTGACCGGACCGCGGTTCGAGACCAGGACCAGGGGGGTGTCGGCGGACATCGAACCCGTAGTCTGACATCACGCGTCGAGCTGCTCGAACAGCTCGAGCCAGTCGCGCAGCAGCCTCGGCGTCAGAAAGCGCCGGCGCGCGCTCTCCTTGCCCGCCCTCCCGAGCCGGCGCCCGAGGCTCGGGTCCTGCAGGATCTCGAGCGCGCGCTGGGCGCACTGCTCGACCGTCGAGACCAGAAAGCCGGTCTCGCCGTCGGCGATCTGCAGCGGGATTCCGCCCACGTCGCCGCCGATGAACGGACGCCCCTTCCAGATCGCCTCGGTGACCGTGAGGCCAAAGCCCTCGCGCTTGGACTTCTGGATCACGACGTCGCAATGGGACTGAAACGCGTTGACCTCGATCGCGCCGACGTTGTTGAGGTTGTTGAAGATGTGGATGTCCGGGTCGCCGTCGGCGTGGGCGACGGTGGCGTTGAAGAAGTCCCATCCCTCCGGGTCGTCGGTCGCCATCGATCCGACCAGCGCCAGCTGCACCTCGGGGATGCGCTCCTTGACCAGGCGGTAGGCGTCGATCACCCCGAGCGGGTCCTTCCACGGGTCAAAGCGCGAGACCTGGCACAAGAGGGGGCGGTCGACGTCGACCCCGAACTGCTCGCAGATGTAGACCGCGTCGTCGGAGGAGAAGGCCATGTTCTTGGGGGCCAGCGGATCGATCGCCGGCGGCACGATGTGAGCTCGTCCATCGACCCCGGCCGGGACGTACTGGGGCATGTGGAAGACCGCCGCCCGATAGGGATCGAGGTATGGCAGCAGGCGGCCGAGCGTCCCCGGGTTCGGGGTCGAGAGGTCGATGTGGCAACGCCAGATCCAGTGGCTCGCCTTCTCGCCGACGAGTGAGGCCAGCGCGGCCGGCTGGGGGTCGTGGACGATGCAGGCATCCCAGTCGCCGGTCAACTCTCGGGCGTTGATCTCGTTGTAGCGAAGCCAGGTGCTCCAGTGCTCGTCGTCGAGGTCGTCGGGGTTTCCCTGGAGTGCGTTGTGCATCAGCTTGGTGGCGTTGAAGAACTCCTCGCGGCCGTAGATCACGTGCCACTCGCACTCGAGCCCGACATCGATCATCAGCGGCACCAGCGTGTAGAGAATCTCGGACACGCCACCGCCGAACGCGGTCGCCGACACGTGCAGGATCCGCTTGCCCGCCAGACGGTCTGCCCGCTCGCGGATCTCCTCCACGAGCGCGCGGCCGACGATGCTCGTGTAATCCGAGAGGTGCTTCTGGGCGACGGAGACGGGCTGGAGCATGGCCTGGTGTGCGCGTGCGCTGGAGACGATAACCGGAGAACCGGAGCCTCAGGCGCGAAGCCTCGCCAGCCGCTGCACGCCGGCGTCGACCGCTCGCACGAGCGCGCCGTGCAGCGCCGGGTTGGCCGCCGAGATCGAGGACATCTGGTACGCGTGGCCTGACCCCAGCAGGCGGTGGCTATCGAGCGGGCGCCCCCAGCCGTCTGAGACGACGCCGCCCGCCTCGCGCAGGCACAGCCACGGCGCGGCGAGGTCATAGGGGGAGTTGTTGAGCACCTCGCCGCCGCCGACGTGCTCGAACTCCTCGCGCATCCCGGGGAGCTCGTCGATCAGGCGCGAGCCGACCTCGATCACCGCGTCGAGCTGTCCGGTCACGAGGCGCGTCATCGCGAACGCCTGCGAGCCCAGCTCGAACGTGCCGCCGCCGACCGACGAGCCGTCGATCAGCTCCGCCAGCACCTCGACCGTCGGCCGGACCGGGCGGCCGCGGAAGCCGTAGCCCCAGAACATCCGTCGCGGATCTTCGTTGGGGCTCAGCCCGACCGTCCTCGTGCAGTCGACGATCCCCTCGCCGCGGGCGGCCAGGAACCAGTCGCCGGACTTGATCTCGACCACGCACCCGGCGCAGACGTCGGCCATCGTCGGCTCGCCGTCGCCAAGGGGGGCGAGCGCCACCGCTACGCACGCCGACTCGAGCCCGGCCAGTGCGGGGCGGGTGCCGTCGATCGGGTCGACCACGAGCACGTCGATGGCGTCCGGAGCGGCGACCAGCCCGCGATCCTCGGAGTAGTAAGCGACCCGCGGGGCGCGCTGGGCGAGGAACTCGACCAGCGACTCCTCGGCGACCGCGTCGACGGCGAAGGTGATATCTCCTCCCGCGCCACCGCGGGCGTGCGCGCGTCCCGCGTAGGAGCCAAGCTCGGGCAGGATGCGCTCGCGCAGGCGCCGGCCGAGGTCGAGCACGAGCCGCTGTCCTTCGCTGGCGGAGCTGGTCTGAGCGCCCACGTCAGAACCGTAGCTGCGAACCTGTGCCGGCGACCGGCCACGGCTGAGAAACTACTTCGATCGAAATACTTCTAGGTCCAAAGGAGTCGCTGTGAGCCAGACCGATCAACTGCTCGCCAACAACGAGCGCTACGCGGAGTCGTTCTCTGAGGCTGAGCTGCCCGCACCGCCGGCGCGCAAGGTGGCTGTCGTCGCGTGCATGGATGCGCGGCTGAACGTCTACGGCTCACTCGGGCTGACCGAAGGCGATGCGCACGTGATCCGCAATGCCGGCGGGGTCGTGACCGATGACGCAATCCGCTCGCTGGCGATTTCGCAGCGGCTGCTGGGAACCGAGGAGATCGTCCTCATCCACCACACCGGGTGCGGGATGCTGACCTTCACCGACGACGAGTTCTCGGCCGCGATCGAGCAGGACACGGGGATCAGGCCCGAGTGGGCCGCCGAGGCGTTCTCCGACCTCGACGGCGACCTGCGACAGTCGATCGCGCGGATCAAGGCCTCGCCGTTCGTCCCCCGCAAGGACTCGATCCGCGGGTTCGTCTACGAAGTGCAGAGCGGACGCCTGCGCGAAGTGCACACTGACGCCTGACACGAGGCTGGGCGTTCGATTACGGTTCGTGATCGATGAACGAGTACGACGTGATCGTGATCGGCGCCGGACCCGCCGGTGAGGTGTGCTCCGGCCGGCTCGCCGGCGAGGGTCTCGACGTGGCGCTCGTGGAGCGCGAGCTGGTCGGAGGCGAATGCTCGTTCTGGGCCTGCATGCCGAGTAAGGCGCTGCTGCGCCCGGGGGAGCTACTGGCCGAAGTAGATCGCGTCCCTGGCGCGCGCGAGGCGGTGACCGGCAAGCTCGACGCCAAGGCCGCGCTTCACCGGCGCGACGAGGTGATCCATGACCTCGACGACTCCGCTCAGCTGCCGTGGATCGAGGAGCGCGGGATCACGCTCGTGCGCGGCGAGGCCCGGCTCGACGGCGAGCGGCGGGTGATCGTCTCCGATCGCGCCCTGGAAGCTCGGCGCGCGGTCGTGATCGCCGTCGGCAGTGGAGCGGCGCTTCCACCCGTGCCCGGGCTGCGCGAGCTTGCCCCCTGGACCAACCGCGAGGCCACCACGTCCAAGCGCGTGCCGCGGCGCCTGACGATCCTCGGCGGCGGCGCTGTCGGCTGCGAGATGGCGCAGGCGTGGTCATCGCTGGGGTCCGAAGTCGTGCTCGTCGAGGCGCTGCCACGGCTGCTCGCCGGCGAGGAGCCGTTCGCCAGCGAGCAGCTCGCCGAGTCCCTGCGCGACCAGGGCGTCGACGTGCGTGTCGGCGCCACGGCGGTCCAGGCCGCGCGCGACGGCCGCGGCGTTTTCACGCTGACCCTCGACGGCGGCGAGCGAGTGCGCAGCGACGAGCTGCTGGTCGCGGTCGGGCGCAGGCCCCACACGCGCGAGCTCGGACTCGAGACCGTCGATCTCGCGGCCGGCGAGACGATCGCCGTCGACGACCGGATGCGCGTGCCCGGACGAGACTGGCTGTACGCGATCGGCGACGTCAACGGCCGCGCGCTCTTGACCCATGCCGGCAAGTACCAGGCGCGGGTCGCCGCGGCAGCGATCATGAACCGCTCCCTGCGCGCGGAATCGGACGGTCCGCTGTCGCCCCGGGTCGTGTTCACCGAGCCCCAGGTCGCCGCGGTCGGCCAGACGCTCGAGGCGGCCCTGGAAGCGGGCGTGCCGGCCCAGGCGCTCGACGCCGAGATCGGCCGCACGGCCGGGGCGAGCTTTGTCGGCAAGGGCGCCCCGGCGAGCGCGCGATTGGTGATCGACGAGGCTCGTGGTGTGATCGTGGGGGCGACCTTCACCGGCCCCGAGGTCGCCGACTGGCTGCACGCCGCGACGATCGCGATCGTGGGCGAGGTGCCACTCGATCGGCTCGCCCATGCGATCCCCGCGTTCCCGACTCGCAGCGAGGTCTGGCTGGCGCTACTCGAGGATTGGAGCGGCTGAGCGCCCCCTCAGGCGGGGAGCTCGAGCGTGAACTCGGTGCTGCCCGCGGTCGAGCGGACCGACAAGGCCCCCGACATCCGGTCGGCGAGCTCGCTCGCGATCGCCAGTCCCAGGCCCGAGCCCTGGGCGTCGTCGGCCGTGTAGAACGGTTCGAAGATCCGCTGCATTACCTGATGTTGGATGCCCTCCCCGTTGTCGCGGACCGCCAGCCGGATGCGGCCGTCGCTGCGTCCGGCCGTGACCACGATCTGCGTCCCGGACGGGGTGTGGGTGAGCGCGTTGTCGATCAGGATCCGCACGATCTGCGCCACCCGGACCGGGTCGCACTGGGCATGAATCGAACCCCGCCCGCCCGCCGGCAGGCGCAGCTCGAGCCGGGAGTCGTGCTGAGCGAGCGTCGGCTCGAACTCGCCCGCTACCGACCGCGTCAGCTCGGCGAGGTCCACTACCTCGGGCCGCAGCTCGAGCGAACCGGACTCGAGCTTGGACAAGTCGAGTAGGTTCACCGACAGCCGGCCCAGGCGCTGCACCTGGTCTCTGACCTGATCCAAGAAGCGCCTGCGGGTCTCGGCGTCGAGCTCTTCATCCTCCAGCAGCTCGACGAAGCCGCCGAGTGAGAACACCGGCGTCCGCAGCTCGTGTGAGGCGGTCGCGATGAACTTCTTGCGCGCCAGCTCGAGCTGCTCGAGCTGCTGCTGCATCTCGTTGAACGCGAGCGCGAGCTGGCCCAGCTCGTCGGCTGAGTCGACTTCGATCGGGTGACCGAACTCCCCCGCCGCGACCTGCTTGGCGGCCAGCTCTAACCGCTTGACCCGCTGCGAGAGCGCGCGTGCGACGACGTAACCGGCGATCAGCGCCAGCGCGAGCGCGAGCGCGCCCGCCACCAGGATCTCGTGGCGCACCGTCGCGACGGTCCGGACCAGGTCCGACACCATCGCCGAGTAGACGATCACGGCTTGCACCCGGCCGCCGTAGAGCACGGGATAGGCGGCCTCCGCCACAACGCCCGAGCGGGTCGACTCCGTTCCGGTGACGAGCCGGCGCGTGGCGATCGCCTTGTCGGCGATTCCAAGCCGCAGCGAGCCGCTCGCCGCCGGGTTGCTCGAGTCGGCCACGGGCGAAAGCTGGACCAAGCCCTGCACCGGGTTGACCGACAGCAGCGTGACCCGATATCCGGTGCTGCCACCGGTGCGGATTACGAGCTCCCGGACGGCACGGGCGGAGATCGAGCTGCCCACCGTGCGGCGGATCGGCCCCGAATGCGTCCGCGCCGAGGCGGACAGCTCCGCGAGCGTCGCGCCCATCAATCGAGACTGCAGCCCCGGCGCGATGTATACGTACAGGACTCCGATCGCCAGCAGCGTGATCGCGAAGAACACCAGCACCAGCCGGTTGCGCAGCGAGATCCGCATCGGGGCAGCGCTCAGGGCTCGGTGTCGCGGAACCGGTAGCCGACGCCGCGCACGGTGAACAGGTACTCCGGATCCTTGGCGTCGCGCTCGACCTTCTCGCGCAGGTGCCGGATGTGGACGTCGATCGTGCGCGGGTCGCGGTAGGCCGAATCGCCCCAGATCCGAGCCAGGAGCATGTCCCGCGTGAACACGCGTCCCGGCGCCCGCGCCAGGGCCGAGAGGATCTCGAACTCGACGTAGGTGAGCTGTGCGTCGTCGCCCCGGACCCGGACGGCGCGCTTGGGAAAGTCGATCCTCAGGCCTCGAACCTCGAGCGGCGCCTCGTCGGGCGCGGTCTCGACGGGGCGGCTGAGCTCGGCGCGTCGCAGCGCGGCCTTGATGCGGCTCGAGAACTCCCTCAGCGAGAACGGCTTGGTGATGTAGTCGTCGGCTCCGAGCTCGAGTCCGACGACCTTGTCGATCTCCTCTGACTTGGCGGTCAGCATGATGATCGGCACCGAGCTGCGGCTGCGCAGCCTCCGGCAGACCTCGAGCCCGTCGATCTGTGGGAGCATCAGATCGAGCACCACCAGGTCGAACGCCTGCTCATCGAAGCGGGCGAGGGCCTGACGGCCGTCAGTGGCCTGTACGACGTCGTAGCCCTCCTTGCGCAGCGGGTAGGAGAGCAGCGTCTGGATCGAGTGCTCGTCGTCGACGAGCAGGATGCGCGCTGAGCGGTCGGCCACGCTTTCTCTCTCGCAAGAGTAAATGGTCGGGGCCAGCCGTCCGGGCTCGCTATAAAGTCGGGCCGATGCTCGATCCGCGGATCTACCGCACGGGGCTGGTGGTCGTGGTGCTCGCGGTGCTTGTGCTGGCGTTCTCGCTCGAGGATCAGCCGGGGCCGCTCTCCTCGTCACTGGCGCCCGACGCGTTCAACGGCCAGAACGTCTCCGCCAGCATGACGCAGATGGCCCGCAGCGACCCCGAGCGGCGCCCTGGCTCGGCCGGCGACTTCGCGCTCGCCGCGCAGGTCGCGGCGACCTTGCGCAGCCAGTACGACTTCGCCGTCACCACGGACACCTTCACGGGCCGCACCGCGGACGGGACGCGGACGCTCGAGAACGTGGTCGCGACCAGGCCGGGCACCGAGAGCGGGAGCATCGTGATCGTTGCGCACCGGGACGCCCGCGGCTCGCCCGCGAAGGCGAGCCTGTCCGGCACCGCGACTCTGCTCGAGCTGGCGCGAGATCTCGAGGGCGAGACGCTGCACCACACGGTCGTGCTCGCTTCGACCAGCGGCTCGCAGGGCGCGGCGGGCGCGACCCGGCTCGCCTCCACGCTGAGCGGACCGGTCGACGCGGTGATCGTGCTCGGCGACCTCGCGAGTGCGCGCGTAAGGCAGCCGATCGTCGTCCCCTGGGCTGACGGACAGCAGGTGGCGCCGCCGATGCTTCGCAACACCCTCGCCGCAGCGCTCAACCAGCAGGCGTCGCTGCGGTCCGGCGGCACGAGCCTGTTCGGCCAGTTCTTGCACCTCGCCTTCCCGCTGACGCTGTCTGACCAGGCACCGTTCGCGGGTCATCAGATACCGGCCGTGCTGCTATCGCTGTCGGGCGAGCGCGGGCCCGCCCCCGACGCGCCGGTCGCCGGACCGGATCAGCTGAACTCGCTCGGGCGCTCGGTGCTCGCGACGATCTCGGCGCTCGACGCCGCGCCGTCGGTCCCCGCCCCCTCCTCCTATCTGCTGTTCGACAACAAGGTCGTTCCGGGCTGGGCGATCTCGGTCTTCGTCCTGGCGCTGATCGCCCCGGTGCTGCTGACTACTGTCGACGGGCTCGCCCGTGCGCGGCGGCGCGGGCACGTGGTATGGCGCTGGCTGGTGCTGGTGCTCGTGGCCGCGATCCCGTTCGCGCTCGTGTTGCTGGTCGTGCTGGGCGCGAGGTTGATCGGCGCGATCCGCGACGCGCCGCCCGGACCGGTGCCGGCCGGAGCCGTGCCGCCGCACGCGGCGGGGATCGCCGTGCTGCTGGTGGCGGCTGCGGTCGCGATCGGCGCGCTGGTGGCGCTGCGGCCGGTCGTGATCCGCTTTGCCGTCGGACAGGCCCGGCCTCGCGAGCGCGGCACACCGGCGGGCTCGAGCGAGGGGGCCGTTGCCGCTCTGCTGCTCGTGCTGTGCGTGGTGACTATCGCGATCTGGACCGCGAACCCGTTCGCCGCCGCGCTGCTGGTGCCCGCGCTGCACCTGTGGCTACCGGCGGTCAGCCCGGATGCTCGCTTCCGCACCCCGGTCAGGCTCGCGCTGGTGCTGCTGGGCCTGGTGCCGGTGGCGCTCGTGGTCGTGTACTACGCGGTGACGCTCGGCTTCGGGCCGCTCGACGTCGCCTGGAGCGCCACGCTGCTGATCGCCGGGCACAACGTCAGCCTGCTCGCCGCGCTCGAGTGGAGCGCCTTCCTCGGCTGTGTGGTGACGGCGGCGGGGATTCTCGTCGTCGCTGCCCGCCAGCCCCGGCATCAGCCGGCGCCCGTGACCGTACGCGGACCGGTGACATATGCGGGCCCCGGCTCGCTCGGGGGCACCAAGTCAGCGCTTCGCCGCTGAGCGCGCCGGCGTGGCAGCATGGGGAGTTGCGATGCGCAGGTTGATCCGCGACGTCTCCTCGGTGCTGATTCTCTCCGGGCTGCTGCTCGTGCTCGACGCCGGCGTCACGCTCATCTGGCAGGAGCCCGTCACCGCCGCGATTGGGCTCGTGCTCCGCAGCGAGGTCAACCAGCGCTACCTGAGCTACCGGACCGCACCGCTCTCGGTGGTCGACCAGGACGCGCTGGTCGGCCTCCGCTCGCGCCGGGAGCGGATCGGGTACCTCGCGCGCAGCGAGCAGCGCCAGGTGCGGGCCGGCGACGCGATCGGCCATATCGAGATCCCCAAGATCGGCGCGAGCTACACGGTCGTGCAGGGGACCGACGAGCTGAGCCTCGAGAAGGGCCCTGGTCACTACCCGGCGACGGCGCTGCCGGGGATGGGCCAGACGGTCGCGGTGGCCGGTCACCGGACGACGTATCTGGCGCCGTTCAAGCGGATCAACGAGCTCGCTCCCGGAGACAAGATCGTGCTCACGATGCGCTATGGCCGCTTCACCTACGTGGTTCAGTTCCACCGGATCGTGCTCCCGACCGCCCTGTGGGTGACCCACAACGTGGGCTACGAGCGCCTGGTCCTGTCGGCCTGCAATCCGCTCTACAGCGCGGCGCAGAGGATCATCGTGTTCGCGCGCTTGCGGTCGGCGAGGCCGCTCGGGCCGGCGTGACCGGCGTCGGATAAAGCGCTCGATAACGGGGCGATGTCACCCCGGATTTCGACCCGCATGGACGAACGTCCAGTTCGATCCTCGCCCGTCCAGGTGCATCGAAGGCGTGCCGAAACCAATCCCCAGATTGATCCGGCAACCCACGCCGATAGGGGAAGGGACACGCGACATGCGCCTGAATCACATTCAAGAGCAGATCGGTCGCGGCGAGTACCGGGTGGACACGCAGGCGGTCGCCGACGCGATCATC